>CAMAWZ010000094.1 GCA_945861995.1 Pseudorhodobacter antarcticus | reverse complement strand
CCAAAGGCGCGCGCAGTTTGGCCACGAAGATTGCCGCCGTCACCCCTGCCAGCGGCGATAAATCTGATTTGTTTGCCGCCAAAGCGCCCCGCGCGGCGCGCACGCCCGCCTTTGTGCCCGCCCTGCGCCGCGCCATACGCGCACGCACTTATGTCAGCATCAGCCATATCGAGCCGACCAGCATTCTGTCTCACAGCGATATGCGCCCACTGTATTTGGATTTGAAATCAAGTATTTGGACATTGGCGACCTATTGCGAAACCGCCCAAGCCTTTCGTGTTCTGCGCCTTGATCGCATTCAAATGGTCACCCCCCTACGCGAGGTTTTCGCGCGCACAGCAGGGCGCGAGTTGGCAGATTTTCGCGCGCTGCATCCGCCGCGGTAAGGGGCTTTGGCCAAAGGCCCAAGGTGCAAGGCCGCGTTAATCCACCGATGGAAAGACATGGCAGCGGTCGCGGCGGATCATCAGCCACAGCGCGGTGCCGGGGCTCGGCAAAAACACCCCCGGTACCGAGGCCGTCAGCCGCGATCCATCGTAATCCATCGCAAATTCTACCAGACTTTCGCGGCCCAAAAAGCGGGCGCGCTGCACGCATCCCCGCGCGGCCGTGCCATCTTGGACAGTGGGGTTTGGCCCGCGTCCTGCGCGGTCAAAGTCAATTTTCAGATGCTGCGGGCGGATCACTATATCCACCGCTGCCCCATCGCTGTGGCCTGGCGTGAGAAACGCGCCAAAGGGCGTATCGGTCAGCGCCCCGCGCGAGATGCCCCGTATCACGTTGATATCGCTAAAAAACCCTGCCGCCGCGCGATCAATGGGCGCATTATAAACGTTATAGGGCGCGCCGCGCTGCACAATCCGCCCTGCCCGCATCAGGGCAATTTCATCACCCATACGCATTGCTTCGTCAGGTTCGTGCGTCACCAGCAGCACGGCGGCGCCTTCTTCTTTCAAAATTTGCAAGGTGGCATCGCGGATCCCGTCGCGCAGGCGGTTATCAAGGCCCGAAAACGGCTCGTCCATCAGCATGACGCGCGGGCGCGGGGCCAGCGCGCGCGCAAGGGCCACGCGCTGCGCCTCGCCGCCCGAGAGTTCGTGCGGATATTTCTGTTCAAACCCCAGCATGCCTACTTTTTCCAACAGCTCCCCAACGCGGGCCGCTTTGTTTGCATCCCCCCGCGCCAGCCCAAAGCCGACATTGCCCGCCACCGTCAAATGCGGAAACAGTGCGAAATCTTGAAACATCAGCCCTGCGCCGCGCGCTTCGGGGGGCAGGTTAATGCCGCTGCCCACCACAACGCGCCCATCCATCGCAATCTGCCCTGCGTCGGGGGCCTCGACCCCTGCGATCATGCGCAAGGTGGTCGATTTGCCGCAGCCAGACGGGCCCAAAAGGCACATCACCCGCCCCGCTGCGATGTTCAGCGAGACATCCTGCACCGCCGCCGCCCTTGCCCCCGAGAAACGGCGCGACAGGTTTGCGACCATCAGGCGCGGATGGGCGGTCACAGTGACATCGGGCTGGCCTTGGGACATTTTCCCTACAAAATCGCTAAGGTTCTGCCTTTGACTAGCAGGGCGCAGGCGCATCGGCAAGCTTTGCTAAAGCGTTGCGTTGATGGCCCCGCCGTCCAGAAGGATGTTTTGCCCCACGATAAACCCTGCTTTCGTGCTGCACAAAAACGCCGCCATTGCGCCAAATTCCTCAGCTGTGCCAATACGCCCTGCGGGAATCTCGGCAGCGTTTTCGGCATAGACCTGCGCGATGGGCACGCCGCGCTTTGCCGCGTCGGCCCCGTTCAGGGATGCAATGCGGTCGGTATCATGGCTGCCAGGTAGAAGGTTGTTGATGCACACGCCGTGCCCCGCCACCGCCCGCGCCGTGCCCGCCACAAAGCCCGTCAGCCCCGTGCGCGCAGAGTTTGACAGGCCCAACACCGCAATGGGCGCTTTGACCGACTGCGAGGTGATATTGACCACGCGGCCCCATTTCTGCCCGATCATATGCGGCAGGCAGGCCTGCATCAGCGCGATCGGGGTCAGCATATTGGCGTCCAGCGCGCGGATAAAATCCTCGCGCGAAAAATCGCTCCACTGCCCTGCGGGCGGGCCGCCCGCGTTGGTGATCAAAATATCATAAGGGCCGTGGGCAAGGGCCGCTGCGCGCCCCTCGTGCGTTGTGATATCGCCCAAAACTATGGTGACAGACACGCCCAAGGCGCGCGCCTGCGCCGCAGTGGCCGCTAGCGCATCTGCTCCGCGCGCGGTGATGACCAAATCCACCCCCGCCTCGGCCAAGGCCAGCGCACAGCCGCGCCCCAGCCCTTTGCTGGCGGCGCATACCAGCGCCCGCTTGCCCGCAATTCCCAAATCCATTTTATCCCCCGCTTTACCGCCCCCGCTTTACCCCGCGGCAAATAATCGGTATTGCGCGGGCATGGAAAACACAAGTCTGCCGCCCGAAATAGCACGCCGCCGCACCTTTGCGATTATCTCGCATCCTGATGCGGGCAAAACGACCTTGACGGAAAAGTTTCTGCTGTTTGGCGGCGCTATTCAAATGGCAGGCCAAGTGCGCGCCAAAGGCGAAGCGCGGCGCACGCGGTCGGATTTCATGAAGATCGAAGCAGATCGCGGCATTTCGGTGTCTGCATCGGCGATGAGTTTTGATTTTCGCAGCTATCGCTTTAACCTTGTCGATACCCCTGGCCACAGCGATTTTTCCGAGGATACTTACCGCACGCTCACGGCGGTTGACGCCGCCATCATGGTGATTGACGGCGCGAAGGGCGTGGAAAGCCAGACGCAAAAGCTGTTCGAAGTCTGCCGTATGCGCGATTTGCCGATTTTGACGTTTTGCAACAAAATGGACCGCGAGTCGCGCGATGTGTTCGAAATCATCGACGAAATTCAAGAAAGCCTCGCCATTGATGTCACCCCCGCCAGCTGGCCCATTGGCACGGGGCGCGAGTTTATCGGCGCCTATGACATCTTGCACGACCGCCTTGAAATCATGAACCGCGCCGACCGCAACCGCGTGGCGGAATCAATTCAGATCAGCGGGCTCGATGACCCAAAGCTTGCGGATTATGTCCCTGCCGACCTGCTGGCCAAACTGCGCGAAGATCTGGAAATGGCGCGCGCCCTGCTGCCCGCCTTTGACCGCGACGCGTTCTTGAACGGCTCGATGACGCCAATCTGGTTCGGCTCGGCGATCAATTCCTTTGGCGTGAAAGACCTGATGGATGGCATGGCAGAATATGGCCCGCCCCCGCAGGTGCAAAAGGCGGCTGAACGCGGAATTTCCCCAAGTGAGACGCCCGTGACGGGGTTTGTGTTCAAAGTGCAGGCGAATATGGATGCCAAACACCGCGACCGCGTGGCCTTTGTGCGCCTTGCCTCGGGGCATTTTGAACGGGGCATGAAACTGCTGCATGTGCGATCCAAAAAGCAAATGGCCATTGCCAGCCCCGTGATGTTTTGGCCGCTGACCGCGAGCTTGCCGAAGAGGCTTGGGCGGGCGATATCATTGGCATTCCCAACCACGGCCAGTTGCGCATTGGCGATGCGCTGACCGAAGGCGAGGCTTTGCGCTTTACGGGCATCCCATCCTTTGCACCCGAACTGCTGCAAGTGGTGCGCGCGGGCGATCCGATGAAGGCCAAACATCTGGAAAAGGCCCTGATGCAGTTTTCCGAAGAAGGCGCGGCCAAGGTGTTTAAGCCGATGATCGGATCGGGGTTCATTGTGGGTGTGGTGGGGGCCTTGCAATTCGAAGTGCTGGCCAGCCGCATTGAACAAGAATACGCGCTGCCCGTGCGGTTTGAACCATCTCAGTTCACCTCTGCCCGCTGGGTTTCGGGCGCAAAGGCCGATGTTGAGAAATTCGTAAACGTCAACAAAGGCCATATCGCCGTCGATAATGATGGCGATATGGTCTACCTCACGCGCCTGAAATGGGACATTGACCGCATTGAACGCGATCATCCCGAATTGCGCCTGACGGCGACCAAAGAGATGATGGTTTAACCCTGCGCCTGCCGCCGCGCCCGCCGATTTTTCGCGCGGCGCAGACGCGGGGCGGTGAACAGATACAGGCCTGTGCTGCCAAAGATCACAAGCGCTGCGGCCACAATATCGGCAGGCCAAGAGCCAAGCGCGCCGCCCACCCACCCATCTTGGTGCAATCGGGACAAAATCTTGCTCCAATAAGGTTTGCTGGCCACGCGCTGCCCTGTCGGGCTGTAAAGATGCAGAAAATATCTAGATTTAACCGCAACATAACCCGTCTGCTGATCGACCACAGCTTCAAATTTGTCGGCGATAAACCTATATCCTTGGCGCACGTTCTGCTTGCTGCCGCCCATGTCATCAAAACGCGTGTTTGGATACAGCGCCTTTACAATTTCTGCCGCGCTCGCTTCGGTCTGCGGCAAGGCTGGCGCGCGCAGCACGGCTGCGTCAGTATCCCCAACAGGAAAAACCGATAAAATCAGCGTGGAGTGGTTCATATACAGACCCGTCACACCCGCAATAATGACTCAAGGCAAAATCATCACGCCCAGCCATGTGTGCAGGCTGCGCAGTAGCCGTTCAAATCCGAACATTTTGATCCCTTTTCAAAGGCCAATGGCCGGTTTGGCCCTTCCTTGACCTTTATCCCTATTTCCGCTATCGCCTAAGACGAGGCAAGCGGCTTTTTGCGCCTGCCCTCTATCCGCTCGGGCGCGGGACAAGCGCCCTTTACCCGTGGGGCCATCCCCATTGCAAAGGACGTTATGACAAAGTTTTCCGACCTCGCGCTGGACCCGCGCGTATTGCAAGCCGTATCTGATGCAGGCTATGAAACCCCCACCCCCATTCAGGCGCAGGCCATACCGCACGCCCTTCAGGGCCGCGATGTTTTGGGCATTGCCCAAACGGGCACGGGCAAGACCGCATCGTTCACCCTGCCGATGATCACCCTTCTGGGGCAGGGGCGCGCCAAGGCGCGGATGCCGCGCAGTCTGGTTTTGTGCCCCACGCGGGAACTTGCCGCGCAGGTGGCCGAGAATTTCGACGTTTACGCCAAATACACCAAGCTAACCAAGGCGCTGCTGATTGGCGGCGTGGCGTTTGGCGAACAAGACAAGCTGATTGATCGCGGCGTCGATGTGCTGATCGCAACGCCAGGGCGCTTGCTGGATCACCATTCGCGCGGTAAACTCTTGCTGACGGGCGTGCAGATTATGGTGGTGGACGAGGCCGACCGTATGCTCGACATGGGATTTATCCCCGATATTGAAAAGATTTTCGCGCTGACCCCGTTCACGCGGCAGACCTTCTTTTATTCGGCCACAATGGCCCCTGAAATTGAACGCATCACCAACACCTTCCTGTCGTCGGCGGTGAAAATCGAAGTGGCGCGGCAAAATTCGACCTCGGCCACCATAGAACAAAAGCTGATCCAGTTTACGCCATCGCGCAAAGACAAATCGTTCGCAGAAAAGCGCGCCGTGCTGCGCGCGCTGATCCGCAGCGAGGGTGATGCCTGCACCAATGCCATCATCTTTTGCAACCGCAAAATGGACGTGGATGTATTGGCCAAGTCTTTGAAACAACACGGGTTTAACGCAGCCCCCATCCACGGCGATTTGGATCAATCCTTGCGCACCAAAACGCTGGACGGGTTTCGCGATGGATCAATCCGCCTGCTGATCGCCTCCGACGTGGCCGCGCGCGGCCGTGATATTCCCGCCGTCAGCCATGTGTTTAACTTTGACGTGCCCTCGCACCCCGAAGATTACGTCCACCGCATTGGCCGCACGGGTCGCGCCGGGCGCCTTGGTAAAGCGTTCACCATCGCCGTGCCGTTTGATGACAAATACCTTGCCCAAATCGAAGCGCTGGTCAAACAACCGATCCCGCGCGGCGAGGTGCCCGACGGCGCGCTGAACGGGGGCGAAAGCCGCCCTACCCCGCGCCCTGCCGCCGAAGAGCCAGAGGCACCGCGCACAGAACGTCCCCGCCGCACGCGCGGGGGGCGCGGACGCGATAAAGACACCGCCCGCGAGGCAGTGCCTGTGCTAGAACAGGCCAGCGAACTGGCCGCAGACGCCCCGATTGAGCCAGAAAGCGCAGCACCTGCACGAGAGCGCGGCCCCCGCAGAGAGGATTGCAGAGATACCCCGCGCGACGCCCAACGCGATGCCCCGCGCGAAGATCGCCGCACCGAACCGCGCCGTGACGAGCGCAATGATGCGCGCCGCGATGCCCCTCCCCCACGTGACGAACGCCGTGATGACCGCAGGGAGGAACGTCGTGACGCACCCCGCGATGATCGGGGCGGCGAGCGCCGCTATCGCGACTATGACCGTGGCCCTTCGGTCATTGGTATGGGCGATCACATGCCCGAATTCCTAACGCGCAGCTTCAAAATCGAAACCCGCACAACCGAGGGCGAAGATCAAGCGCCCTCGCCCGAGGCTTTGGCCGAGGCCAATGCGGAAAACCACAGCGATTTGGCAAGTTAACAAAAGGGGGGCTTTGCCCCCCAAGCTTGCCCCCCAAGCTTGCGAACGAACTTCACAAGTATCGCTTCGCTCACCCCCAGAATATTTTAACAGTTAGGAAGCAGGCAGAGTGCCTGGCCTTCCTAACTCTGCAAATATCCTGGGGGGAGGCTGATGAAGCTCGCTTCAGCAGCAGGGGGGCAACGCCCCCCTTCCGCTCTTTCAGCTATTCCGCCGCCAGACGGCTGACAACAACCGTGACTTCGGGCTTTTTGCCGATTTCCTCCATCGCCACTTGGCGGGCGATGTTGGTCATGACTTCGGACAGTTTGTCATCATCGGCCAGCAGTTTGCGCCCTGCGGCCTCTAGATAATCTGTCAACTCGCGTTCCAGCACTTCGGCCCAAGCGCGGCCTGTTTTTCCGCGCGGCGGCAGGCCCGACAGTTCCACCCATGCATCCCCAAGCGGGCGATCATCTTCGTCCATCAGCACGGTGACCATCACCCGCCCGTTCAGCGCCATGCGGATTCGGTCGCGCACGATACCATCCATCGCGCCAATAATCACCGAGCCGTCCAGATAGCTGCGGCCTGCGTCGATGTATTCGACCACTTTCGGCTCGTCGTTCGAGATATCCACCATCATGCCATTGGTCGCCACAATCGAGGCAATGCCAGAGGCATGAGCAATGCGCATATGTTCGCGCAAATGACGGTGTTCGCCGTGCATGGGCAGCAGCATATCGGGCAGGAATATGCGGTGGGCATGTTCCAGATCGGGGCGGTTGGCATGGCCCGATACATGGTATTTGCCGCCCGCATCATCCTGAATATCCACGCCCTTTTCGGACAACCCGTTCATGATGGTCAGCACACCGCGCTCGTTTCCAGGAATGGTTTTGGACGAGAACAGGAACAAATCGCCCTCTTTCATCTCGATCCCCAGATATTTGCCGCGCGCCAGTTGCGCCGAGGCGGCGCGCCGCTCGCCTTGGCTGCCCGTCACGATCAACATCAGATTACGGCGCGGCACTTCCAGTGCCTCTTCCGGCGTAATCGTGCGGGGGAAATCTTTCAACACGCCCGAAATTTCAGCCGCCGATACCATGCGCTTCATCGCGCGGCCCAGAAGGCAGATGGAACGATCCGCCGCTTTGGCCGCTTCGGCCAGGGTTTTCAGCCGCGCCACATTGCTGGCAAAAGTGGTCGCCACCACCATGCCGCCTGCGCCTTTGATCAGGTCGGACAATGGCTCTTTTAACGTCGACTCGCTGCGCCCTTCATGTGTGCTGAACACGTTGGTCGAATCGCACATCAGCGCTTTAACGGGGCGCTCGGCGGCAATGGCGGACAGCATCGCATCATCCCAGCCCTCGCCCACGATAGGATTGGCATCGCGTTTGAAATCGCCCGAATGCACGATACGGCCCAAAGGCGTGTCGATGATCAAGGCGCTGGATTCGGGAATAGAGTGGCTGATGGGCACAAATTGCACGTCGAATGGCCCCGCTGTCACCACTTCGGGGCGCGCGGCCACAGTGGTGATGGCATCTTTGGGATGGCCCGCCTCTTCAAACTTCATCCGCCCGATTGTGGCGGTAAATTTGCGCATATAGATCGGCTTTTGCAGCCGTTCCCACAAATGAGCCAGCGCGCCGATATGGTCTTCGTGCGCATGGGTGATGAAAATCGCCTCGAGGCGCGAGACATTCGCCTCAAGCCAAGAAATATCGGGCAGGATCAGATCCACGCCTGGGGATGTGTCCATATCTGGAAAAGCGACCCCCAGATCGACCAAGATCAGCCGCTCGCGCCCCTTTGGGCCATAGCCGTAGACATAGGCGTTCATGCCAATTTCGCCAGCGCCGCCTAGGGGGAGGTATATCAGCCGTTCACCGCTCATGCTGTGTCCTTGTTATAGGTGTTGATCAGCACAAGTCCGTGCATC
>CAMAWZ010000093.1 GCA_945861995.1 Pseudorhodobacter antarcticus | reverse complement strand
GAGGTTTTGGTTGCCGAGGCATTGCGCGGCTCTTTCACGCGCGTTTTGGATATAGGCACGGGGACGGGCTGTATCTTGCTGACTTTGCTGGCAGAACGCCCACAGGCGCAGGGTATTGGCGCAGATATATCGCAAAAGGCGCTGGACGTGGCGACGCGCAACGCCCGCGCTTTCGGGTTAGAAGGCCGCGCACGGCTGGTGCAATCGGATTGGTTTTCCGCTGTGGGCGGCCGTTTTGATCTGATCGTCTCGAACCCGCCCTATATCGCGGCGGATGAAATGGCAGGACTATCCCCAGATGTTCAAAAATGGGAACCGCATTTGGCCCTGACAGATGGGGCCGATGGGCTGAACGCCTACCGCGCGATTGCCGCAGGTGCGGGCGCGCGTCTGATGGAGGGGGGGCGGATTTTGTTGGAAATTGGCCCCACACAAGGCGCGGCTGTATCGCAGCTTTTGGCCGCGCAGGGGTTTGACGCCATACGCATCCTGCCCGATTTTGATGGCCGTGACCGCGTCGTTTGCGCGCATAAGCCAACGGATGGTGGCACTTGTGCGGCCTAACCGCCGCACTTGGACAACATTTCAATTTTGGTGCAGAATCAGCTTGCCCAAGAGGGACAGCTATGATTAGTCATATCCATGCGCCACAGGCTTTGGCCGTGTTGTCGCGCTTAACCCCGGTCATTGCCGTATCCCTTTAAGGGCGATCTGAATAGATCAGGCAGGTTTAAGACCGTTTATCTGGATCAAAGGCTCATATGCGTTCTTCCAAGTCCCGCTCGCGTTCCAAGGCGAACCGCCCGCGCACATTAGGCAATATTATCAACCGCGTCTTCGACAGCTCTGGCCCCGAAGGCAAGGTGCGCGGAACGCCGCAGCAGATTATTGAGAAATATCAAACGCTTGCCCGCGACGCGCAATTGTCGAATGACCGCGTGGCAGCCGAGAATTTCTTGCAGCACGCCGAGCATTACACCCGCCTTTTGGCTGAAGCGATGCGCGAGATGGCCGCCGAGCAAGAGGCGAGGGGGCAAAACTTTACCCAAAACAATGGTCAAAATGGTGGCCAAAACGGCTGGCAAAATCGTGGCCAAGACGGGCGCGCTGATGGTGGGCGTTCCGATGGCGGCGAGGGGGATCAACCCTATGGCGTAGCCCATGACGTAGGTGACGGCGAAGCCGCGCTGGTTGATTTGCCCGAACAAGACCGCGCCCCGCAGCCCCAACGCCAGTTTCAGCCGCGTCCAGATCGCCAAAACGACAACCGCCAAAACGACAATAGGCAGAATAGCGGGCGGCAAAATGACAATCGCCAAAATAATCGCCCTCAAAACGAGCGGCCCCAAAACGAGAGGCCGCGCGATGATCGCCCCCGTGAGGTCGCCCCCCGCGAGGTAGCCCCTCGTGAGGTAGCCCCTCGTGAGGTCGCAACTCGTGAGGACACGCCCCGTGAGGAACGCCATCAACAAAATGAGCGGCCCCGTGATGACCGCCGTGATGACCGCCGTGATGACCGCCGTGACGACCGCCGCGAAAACCGCCGCGTGGCCCCCGCGCCGCAACTGCGCTTTGAAGATGGTACGGCAGATGAACGTCCTGTAGCCGCTCCAGTTTTTGAATCTCCCGCTGCTGTGGTGGCACAGATCGTAGAAATGTCTGCACCAGAACCCGCTCCAGCGCCAAAGCCGCGTGCACCGCGTGCAAAGAAATCCGTGGCGCCTGCCGCGCCCGAAGGTCAGCTTGACGTTTAATTAGGCTAAGGAAAATGCGCGGCTCAGGGCGCAGAACTGTTCCAGCGAAATCTCCTCGGCCCGCGCAGTTGGGGGGATTTCGCAGCCCATCAGCAGGCTTTCAATATTTGGGTGCAGCCCCTTTAATGACGAACGCAGCATTTTGCGCCGCTGATTAAAGGCCATAGCCGTGATGCGCTGCAAAATTCCAAAATCTGCTTCATAGCGCGGCGCGTCAAGCCGCGTCAGATGCACCACAGCCGAATGCACTTTGGGGGCGGGGGTAAACGCCTCGGGCGGCAGATGCATAACGATTTTGGCATCACAGCGCCACTGGGCCAGCAGGGCCAAACGGCCGTAATGATCTGTCTTTGGCCGCGCCACAATCCGCTCGGCCACTTCTTTTTGAAACATCAAAGTCAGGCTTTGCCAAAACGGCGGCCAAATGGCAGGGGAAAGCCAGCGGATCAGCAGTTCTGTGCCCACATTATAGGGAAGATTGGCGATAACGCGGATAGGCGGGGTCAGCAGCGCGCCCGCGTCCACTGTCAGCGCGTCGGCGTTTAGCACCGTCAGGCGGTTTGGGTACACCGCTGCGATTTCGTCTAGGGCTGCAATGCAGCGCGGGTCTTTTTCAATGGCCAGAACCCGCCGCGCACCCTCAACCAGCAACCCGCGTGTAAGACCGCCTGGGCCTGGCCCGACCTCTAATACATCGCAAGCGGTCAAATCGCCCGCCATGCGCGCGATTTTCGCTGTCAGGTTCATATCCAGCAGAAAATTCTGCCCCAGCGCCTTTTTCGCAACAAGATCATGGGCTTGGATAATTTCGCGCAGTGGGGGAAGCCCGTCAAGTGTGGCCATTAGTGCCCCGCTTGTCTGCCATATCCTGCGCCATGCGTAGGGCTGCAATCAGGCTATCGGGGCGGGCCACGCCGCGCCCTGCAATGTCATAGGCCGTGCCATGATCGGGAGAGGTGCGCACAAAGGGCAGGCCTAGCGTGACGTTCACCCCGCCATCAAAATCGATAGTCTTGATTGGGATCAACGCTTGATCGTGATACATACAGATCGCCACGTCATAAGCCGCGCGGGCACGGGCATGGAACATCGTATCTGCGGGCAGGGGGCCTGCAATATCAATGCCCGCCGCCCGCAGATCGCTCAAAACGGGGATGATCATGTCAAGTTCCGCCCGCCCCATCGTGCCGCCCTCACCTGCATGAGGGTTCAGCCCAGCCACTGCCAAACGCGGCGCGGGCAGCCCGAAATCGCGGATTAGCGCCGCATGGGTGATGGTGATGGTTTTGCGCAATAGGTCGGGGGTCAGCGCTACAGGCACATCTGACAGCGGAATATGGATGGTGACGGGCACCACCCGCAGGGCAGGGGCTGCCAGCATCATCACCGCAGCCCTGCCGCCTGCCAAATGCGACAGATATTCCGTATGTCCAGGAAAGGCGAAAGCCGCACCATCCTTCAGCGCCTTTTTATTGATAGGAAGGGTGCAAAGCGCCGAAGCTGCGCCCGACACGACCAGATCAACACCGCGTTTTATGGCGGAAATGATCGCATCTGCATTCGCGGGGTTAGGTTTTCCAGTAAGGACAGGTGCTGCAAAGGGATGTAGCAGAACAGGCAGCGTACCCTCTGCGACGTCAAGCGCCTGCGACGGCGTTTCAATTGTCTGAAAAGACGTTCCTTTTGGCAAATGCGCGGGATCGCCGATGTAGAAAAATGGCACATCACGCCCCAAAGCCTGCCTTGCCAAAGGTGCAAGTTCTGGGCCGATGCCCGATGGATCGCCGCAGCTCAGCGCGATCGGCGCGCGGCCGATCATGGATCGCTGATCAGCGCATCGGCGCGCAGTTCTGAAAGGAAAACTTCCGACATCGCTGCAAGGCGTTGATTTTTCAGCAGCAACTTTACTTCGTCGCGGCTGGCGGTTTGCTGCGGATCAATTCCGCGCGCGCACAGCATCACTGCCGTTGGCCCCGCCGCGCCATTGATCGGCCCTGCTATTTCGCCCGCATCAAGGGTTTGCAATACGCCAGGGCCGCCTGATTGGCCGCGATTGTTGCGGGTCACCGTCAGCCCGTTTTTGCTGGCATAGTCATAAAGATCATCGCATCCATCAACATTTGCACGCAAATCACCAACGGCGCTTGCGTCACCATTCAGCGTGATTTCCGCATAATCGACCGCCTGTGCATCTGTTTCTGCCACAGGTGTGCTGCCGTTTTCTACCATTTGGTACATATACAGCTTATCTTCTAGAATGATTGGGGTAGAAATCTGGCCCGCAGCCAGTCCGCGCACCAAAAGGGCAACATCGTCGGGCAATTCGGACAGGCGCTTGGCTGCAATCGTTCCGCCGCTGCCTGCAGTGGCCCCAACAGAAACCGCGCGCACCGCATCGGTAAAGTTGCGGCCCTTGATGAAATCGATCTGCAAATTACGCGCCAAAGCCAAGGCTTGGTTGCGTCGATCACCGCCTGCATTCAGCACAATTTCCGCCAAAGTGACTGTCTGCGCGTCGGTGACGATCATATTTGTCAAAGCGCGATCAACAGCGGCTTCAGAAATTGCCACAGAATCGCCAAAACGCGCGCTGATCACGCGGCGCCAAATTAGCCCCGCGCTGACAAAGTCGCGAAAGGTCTCGGGGGCAATCCCTTGCTCGCCAATGGCTTTCAAAAAGCCTTGCGCATCCAACGTGCCGCGCGATGCAAATTCCTCCATCCCCGCCATCACATCTTCGGATGACAAGGACAGGCCCATAGATTTCGCCATTGCAAGACGCAAACGATCATCAATCAGGCCGGTCATCGCTTCGTTGCGCAGATCGCCGCTAAAGCCCAGCAGTTCCAAAAAGGCCATGCGCTGGTCCAACTCAAAGCCCGTAATGGCCTGATTATTCACAAACTTAACGGGGGTGAATGACGCTTTGGTGGCGGCTTGTGCCCCTGCCATCTGCGCAGTCACAACCAGAAACGCCGCCGCCAGCAGCGACATTAATCCGTGCATTACTGGCGTATTTCGTGCCATTCCCATTGGCTGTTGGCGCATCTTTATCCCCGACATTGTTCTGCCACACCTGCTGATTGCCCCCCGAAGCCCAAAAGAGCAACGGACAGGCCAAAGACTGTATTCGGGTCAACCCTAGAGGAGGTTGCGAAGCGACGCGAGAGGGAAACATCAAGCTGCAAACATTCATTGCGATAAACCATTGCCACCCCCGAATTTGACAGCGCTTTTGCCCCTGCATCATAGCGCGCAGTGACGCTGGCATTCCAGCGCTGTGAAAGCGATTGCGCGGCAAACAGCGAAATCTCGCTGATCGTGTCGCTTCTTTGTTCGTCGACATCCGCGGGGGTGTAAAGATACCCCACAGACAGCGCAGTCTTGTTGGCCTTTACGTCGCTGCGCAATTCCAGTTTGCGAACCTCGCCTTGTTCTGTCAGCAGGCTGCGCGCCGTCAGGCCCAACTTACCGTTCATATCGACTTGTCCCGCCACAAGCCAATCTGAGCGCGCCTGACCAAGCCCAGAGGCTGCGGCAAACTGCGGCGATGTCGTGCTGGAAATCACCCGCCCCACAGACAATTGCACCCGCTGGCCGTTGGGCGCGGCATAAGAGTAATTTAACCCCAAATTGGCGCGATTACTTGCTTCGATACGGTCTGATCCTGGAAAGCGGTTCAGCGCAAAAAGATTACCTTCGTCAAATTCCACCAGCGCGCTGTCTTCGTTAAACAGGCGCAGGGCGTTGTCAGGGGCCAGCACAAGTTGGCCGATAGGCTCTAGCGTCTGTGTGCCCCCATTTGCGCCAGTTTTGATCAGCGGCCAGCGCAATTCGGCGGCAAAGGCGGCGGCGGTGCGATTGTAATCGCCAGCATAAATCGCATCTTCGGCAACGCGGTACTGATCCAGCCTGAAGCCCAGTGTCGCTTTGCCCAGAACACCAAATGGCAGCAGAGCAGATTTTTGCCATTCGCCCGAAACCCCAAATCCGCCCACATCGCGGCCATCTGCGGCGCTGTCTCTGTCGCCCCCATCCAGCGGGTCGGTCGATGCGCGCTGGCGCACCTGTGCCGATAGGTCAAAGGTCAAATCACCATAATCACCCAGATCAATCCGCTGCACACGTTCAAAATCAGACATTTGGCTGGGCTGCGTGGCGTTATCATCGCGGTTGCGCACCGAGTAAAACCCCAAGACACGCCCCTGCACCACTTGATCGCGATTTGCGCGGCCGATTTCCGCAGAGGTCACAAAGCGGTCTTTCTCAGTCAAGCCATAGCGATTGAAAAAACCAGCATCGGAAACCGTTTCCCCCCGCAGCTTCAGCGTATAGTCTGCGGGCAAGCGGAAAGAACCCGATGCCAGAACATAGCCGCGCATTTTGCCGCTTTCGGTCGTGTCATTGGACAGGGCGCCCGTTACCGTGATTGTGCCTGTGCGAAAGGCTTGGCGATAGCGCAACTCTACGCTGCGCTCTCCCAAATCAGTGGCATATGGCGTGATCAACAAATCTTTGCTGGGGCCCATCGCAATAAAATAGGGCAGTTTTACACCAAAGCCCAAGGATGTGCTGGCTTCAAATTTTGGAACCAAAAATCCAGTGGCACGCTTTAGGGTTGGGTCTGCCAAGCGAAGGCGCGGAAAATAGGCCAATGGCACACCCGCGATGCGAAACTGCGCATCGTTGAAATAAATCTGCTTTTCGACAGTGTCATGAACAACACGGCTGGCGCGAATCTCCCATAAGGGGGCTTGGCCTTGGCAGGTTTGGCACGAGGATGCGGCGGCCGTGAACATGGCATTATACTTCCCATCCACACGCTGCATCGTTCCTGCCGTAATTTGCAACTGCTGATCAATGATCACCCGTGCTGTGCTGATCAAGCCGTTGCGCAGATCATCACTCAGTTCGGCAGAGGTGGCAAGGATGGTGATGTTTTTGCCATCATCAAGGGTAATTGGCCCCTCAATCACCAAACGGTTCAAAGTGTGGTCATAGACGATACGCTGCGCTGTCAAGCGCTGACCTTTATGGATCACTTCCACATCGCCTGTGGCGACCAAAACATCGCCCGGCGTGATGGCCATATTATCTGCAATCAAAGTGGCCTTGGCTTGGGCCAACGCGGGCGGGCTTGAGACAATACCTGTCGCCAAACACGCGCAAAGAACCAAGATTCGCAAAAACGCGTTCTGAATGCTGCCAGCCATTGCGGCCATCATCCTTCCTCCAGATGCAAAAGCAGACTAACCGCAAGCAAGGACGCGGCTGCGGTTGGGCCCCAAGCTGACAGCATTACAGGCACTTTGCCGTTTTGGCCAAAAACTTCCGCGATATTTCGAAAAAAGAAAATGCCAAACCCCAACATAACCGCAATGATCACCATCTGTGCACGGTTTCCGGCCCTAATATGCCGCATAGTAAAGCCTGCTGCAATTAACACCATGACAACCAAAAATAATGGCTTTGCCAATTCACTTTGCAGCCAAACCTGAAACGCGCGCTCAGAAAACCCAGCCGATTGCAACGACGCAATATGTGCAGGTAAAGCCCAGATTTGCACCGAATTTGGCCGACCAAATCCCGATGTCAAATCTTCGGGATCCAGATCGGTTGCGATGCGGCTGCCATCCGGCAGGGCTTTGCGCAGGCTTTCAGGATTGCCTTGCGAAAGATCCCACGAAATCGCGCCTTTCAGCACCCAAGCCTGAGGTTCAAGTTGCGCAGAAGCGGCCTCAATCCGTGCGATCGGCGTGCCATTGGCATTGAAACGAATGAATGTCGCACCAACCAATTGCAGCCCAGACCCTTCGGTTGTTTTGGCGTGCATCATGGTTTGCTCGCCCGCGCTGCCTTGGCGCAGCCAAACACCTGTCTCCCCGACTGACAACGCTGACGAGGCACTGGCGCGGCCCTTCTCGGCGTCGTATTTGCTGCTGAATACCGCCACAAGAGGGTTGAACAATGCGACAGCGATCACCCCGATCAACAGCGCGCCCGTGCAAGGTGCCAGCAAAAACCGCAAGCCCGACACCCCCGATGCGCGCACCGCCACCAGTTCGGAAGAGCGTGACATCCCTAAAAAGAAAGTGATTGCGGCGATGATCATCACTAAGGGCAAAATCGTATATGCGGTTTGCATTTGCCCAATGACTGACATGTAGATGGCGCGCGATATACCTTGATCAGGTTTCAGCGCGCCAAGTTCGTCTACGATTCCGACCACAAACAGCAGAAATGCGAAAATCATCATGACCCGCGCAAATGTTGCTAGAAACCGCACAAGGACGTAGCGAAACAACGTCATTTTGCCGCCACCATTAAGGCAAAGACTGGCCCTATGCGCCGCGGTCTGCCCGCCTGCCAAATCACAAGGCTTGTCGCAGCGGCGCCCACCAACGGCGTGACATAGGCCAGAACCCAGCCGCCCGCAAAGCGCGGGCCATTGGACAGGCTGACAATGTGCACAAAATACATCACCATCAACAATCCCACTGCCAAGGAAATTTGTTTCCAAAGCCCTTGGCGGCTAAATCCGCCAACCAGCAAAGAGGAAAATCCAATCATCGCGGTAAAGGCGGAACTGACAGCCCAAGTGATGCGCAAATGTCCCATAAATTGCAGATATTCCACCTGACGACGCACCAGTTTCGCGGTCTGTTCTGTTGCCGTGATCAAGTAAAGGGTGGACATTTCGC
>CAMAWZ010000092.1 GCA_945861995.1 Pseudorhodobacter antarcticus | reverse complement strand
CAAGGCGGCGCTCACATGACCGCCCAGTTGCGCCTGACCATTCTTGGCTGCGGATCATCAGGGGGCGTGCCGCGCCTATCCCCCAATGGCACAGGCGATTGGGGTGATTGCGATCCCGCCAACCCCAAAACCCGCCGCCGTCGGTGCAGCCTGCTGGTCGAGAAAATCAACGGCGATGCCGTCACCCGCGTGCTGATCGACACCTCGCCCGATATGCGCGAACAACGTCTGTCCGCGGCAGTCGGGCAACTCGATGGTGTGGTCTACACCCATTCCCACGCCGATCATGTCCACGGCCTAGATGATCTGCGCCAGATTGTGTTCAACATCCACCGCCGCTTGCCCGTTTGGGCCGACGCGCCGACATCCGCCGACCTGCGCGCGCGCTTTGCCTATGCGTTCGAGCAAGAGGCAGGATCCCCCTACCCCGCCATTTTGGATTTGCAGCCCATCGAGGGGCCTTTTGTGGTGGATGGCGCCGCTGGCCCCATCCCGTTCACCCCCTTCACCGTGAACCACGGCAGCATGGACGCGCTGGGGTTTCGCATTTGGAACGCCGCCTATCTGCCCGATGTTCTGGACATCCCCGCCGCCGCATGGCCGCAGATGCAAGGGCTTGATCTGTGGATTTTGGACGCGCTGCGCCGCACGCCGCATCCCAGCCACGCCCACCTTGCCCTTGCGCTTGAATGGATCGCCCGCGCCGCGCCGCGCCGCGCTCTGCTGACCAATATGCACCTTGATATGGATTATGACACATTGCGGCGCGAATTGCCTGCCCATATCGCCCCCGCCTATGATGGTCTGTCCCTGACGCTAGACCTGCCTTCCACCAATCTGCCCGAATGAGCGCGCTTTTAGACGTGATCCTGCCCGTATTTTTGCTGATTGGGGCAGGTTACATTGCCGCCCGCTTTGGCGCGCTAAATGCCGCGGCCGTCGATGGCATTATGACCTATGCGCAAAGCTTTGCCCTGCCCATGCTGCTGTTTCGCGCCATCGCAACCCTTGACCTAAGCGCGGCCTATAACATCGGCCTTATGGCCTCTTTCTACCTCGGCGCATTTGCATCCTTTGCCACCATCTTCGCCGCGGCCCGCTGGGGCTTTGGCCGCAGCTTGCCCGAATCCGTGGCCGCTGGCTTTACCGCCTATTTCTCAAACACTCTTCTGCTGGGCGTGCCCATCACGGAACGCGCTTACGGGGCCGAGGCGCTGGCAGGCAACTTCGCCATTATCTCCATCCACGCGCCACTGCTCTATACCTGCGGGATTGTCGCGATGGTGCTGGCGCAGGCCAAGGGTGCACCGTCGCAAGGCGCACTTGCCATCGTGCAAAACGCACTCAAAAACATCTTCACCCAACCCCTCGTCATTGGCATTCTCTGCGGCTTCGCGCTGAACCTCTCTGGCCTGCCTATGCCCAGCGTTGTGGACAGCGCCACCGAAATGCTTGCCCGCTCTGGCATACCCGCAGCCCTGTTCGGCCTTGGCGGCGTGCTGCTGCGCTACCGCCCTGAGGGCGAGATGCGGCTGATCGCGCTGGTCGTTGCCGCCTCGCTGATCCTGCACCCTGCCATCACCTACGCCCTTGCGCGCGGGGTCTTTGCGCTCGATACCGCCGCCCTGCGCTCGGCCACGCTGACTGCCGCCATGGCTCCTGGCGTGAACGCCTATATGTTCGCCCATATGTTCGGCCTAGGGTGGCGCGTCGCCGCATCCTCTGTGCTGATCGGCACGCTGGGCGCGCTGGGTTCGGTCTGGCTCTGGCTGCAAATCCTGCCCTAAGCCCCTTTCACTTTGGCCCAAATACCTCGGGGGGGCCTGCTTTGCCCCGCAAAGCAGGTGGGGGGCGGCAAGCCCCCCTGCTGGGGCCATGGGCAGCGCCAAAGAAAAAGGCCGCACCTTTCGGTGCAGCCCGTTCGACCAATGGTGCGGATGAAAGGACTCGAACCTTCACTCCGGTTAAGGAACAGCGACCTCAACGCTGCGCGTCTACCAATTCCGCCACATCCGCACTCTTGGTATGGCGGTGTCTTTAGCCGCTAGGACGGCTAAAGAAAAGAGGGATTCTGCGCCATGCACTGCCCTTCAGCCCAACTGCGCGCGTCAGTGCAGGGTGAGACAAAATCACCCCCATAACTGTCACCCCAATTGCCACCGCCACCCAGAACACCGCCATATCCTGCCCACCCCCAAACAGCGCATTCATCCGCCGCCCTGGCAGAAACGTAAACACGCCCGGAATAATATGCGCCTGCGCATACAGCGCCCGCATGGCGCGCCCATGCGCAATAGCCTTGCGCTTGATCGCAGCGCTCAGCGCAAATACCAGCCCGCCCAGCGTGATTACGCTGAGGATATGAATGGGCGAAAACGGCCCAAACATAGGGCTTTGAGATATGAAGAACGAAGAAAACGCCGTGCCAAACATCGCCAAAACCCATGAATATCCAACCGCCTTATGCACCCTATCCCGTTGCCCGCGCAGCAGGGCTAGGGGGCCAAGAACAAAAGACAAAATCGCCAGCCCTGCGTGGATTTGAATAGGAACGGTGGCCGTGGTCAGGGCGCTTATCAACATAAATACTCCTATCTTGGGGGCGCTTTGCCCGTGCGTTCAATCTGTGCTATCCCTGCCCAAAGGCGGGGGCAGCCCGCAAGTTTGGATACGCAAAAACAAAGGTTTCTTCGTGAACGGCGGGCATTTGCAACTGGCGCTGCGTGATCTGCGGGGCGAATTTTCGCACCCCGTCACCCTTGCTGCGCTGGCGGGGGTGGCGGTGGTGGTTGGCATATCTGGCCCCTTTGGCACGCTTGATGCCTTTTCCCTGCTGCCCCGCCTTGGCTATTGGGCCTTGGTTGTGCCGCTGACCTATGGCGCAGGTTTTCTGGGAACATTGGCCATGCGCCCCTATCTGCCGCGCGGCCCCCACGCTTTGAACATCGCGCTGCGCGCTGCGCTCGCGGCACTTGGATCGGCAATCGCAGTCGCGCTGGTCTTAGGTATTTTGAACACAGGGCTAGGCCTGAATTTGGGCGGCGCGCGCGATCTCGCCCTTGGTTTTGCCGCTGTCTATGTGATTTGCCTTGTGATTGAAACGGTGGGCACAGTGCTGCACACCCATGCCGCCACAGCGGGCATAGCGGGCACAGCCCCCAAAACCCCCGCCCTTCTGTCCCGTCTGCCGCTGGAAAAACACGGCACGCTGCTGGCCATAACCGCCGAAGATCACTATATTATCATCATCACCACCAAAGGCCGCGAGATGCTGCTGATGCGCCTTGCCGATGCCATGCAAGAGGCTGCACCCATCACGGGCTTGCAAATCCACCGCTCGCATTGGGTGGCATTGGCGGGGGTTGCGTCTGTGGCGCGTCTGGGCGACGGGGCCGAGGCGCTGCTGATAAATGGCGACCGCCTGCCCATCGCCCGCGCCCGCATGAATGACGCCCGCGCCGCAGGGCTTTTGCCGCGCAAAGGGAACTGAGCATTGGAACCTAAATGGAAATAAAACATATCAGCGGGTTTGCCCCCTACACTCAAACCCTTGCCGCGATGGAGGCGCGGGTGGCTGAAATAGCGGCAGGCACGGCGGATGAGGCGATTTGGCTGCTGGAACACCCCCCCCTTTACACCGCAGGCACATCCACCAACCCTGCCGATCTCACCGACCCTTCCCGCTTTCCCGTGCATATCGCAGGGCGCGGCGGGCAATATACGTATCACGGGCCAGGCCAGCGGGTGGTCTATGTCATGCTGGATTTAAACACGCGCGGGCGCGATGTGCGCCGCTTTGTTTGCGCACTGGAAGATTGGATCATCGCTACTCTTGCCGCGTTTAATGTGCGCGGCGAACGGCGCACGGGGCGCGTGGGCGTTTGGGTCGTGCGGCCTGATCGCATCGGCGCGGGCGGCGCGCCAGCCGAGGAAAAAATCGCCGCAATAGGCGTAAAGCTGCGCCGCTGGGTCAGCTTTCACGGCATCTCCATCAATGTCGAACCCGATCTGTCGCATTTTAGCGGCATCGTGCCCTGCGGGATTAAAGACCACGGGGTGACCAGCCTTGTCGATTTGGGCCTGCCCGTGACGCTGGCCGATTTGGACGCGGCCCTGCTGGCCGCGCTGCCCCAAATGCTTGCGCGGTTGACTGACGCAAGCCCCGCTGCCTGCACAGTCTAGCCGCTGCGACATTGCTTGCTATTGCATATCAGTCCCATTCATATTGAAATGCATACGTCCAAGGCGACTCGGGCTTTGGGAAAACATTCACGCCAACAAAGAGGGCAAGATGAAAAAGACACTGATGTTAGCAAGTCTGGCGATTGTGGCACTGGCGGCCCCTGCCTTGGCCCAAGACGCTGCCGCTGGCGAGAAGGAATTTAACAAATGCAAGGCTTGCCATTCGATCATTGCCGATGACGGCACGGCAATCGTAAAGGGCGGCAAAACGGGGCCGAACCTGTATGGCGTTATCGGCCGCCCCGTGGCCAGCATCGCCGATTTCAAATACGGCGAATCGATCTTGGCCGTGGGCACTGCGGGCGTGGTCTGGGACGAGGCTTTGCTAACCGCTTATGTCGCCGATCCAGCGGCTTGGCTGAAAGAGCAAACGGGCGATAGCGCAGCCAAATCGAAAATGTCGTTCAAGCTGGCCAAAGGCGGGGCCGATGTGACCGCTTATCTGGCATCCGTCGCGCAGTAAGCCGAACGGCGATAAGCATGGCGCAAAGGGCGGGCCACACGGCCTGCCCTTTTTGCTGTTAAGTTTGGTGTCAGCCGCCCCAGCTGCGTCAATTTGACCATAAATTATTGATGCAGATCAAAGTCTGCGATTGCGAAAAAAGCAAGGCCAATCTAAACAAGGGCCATTGGCGGGCGCCACCTGCGCGCCCATTTTGTAATTTAGCGGGAGATGCCGATGGCCGACGCAGCTATCCACGGCGACCATGATGACCACCGCGGGTTCTTTACCCGCTGGTTCATGTCGACCAACCACAAAGATATCGGGATTATCTATCTGTTCACCTCGGGCTTTGTTGGCCTGCTGGCGGTGATCTTCACGGTGTATATGCGCCTTGAATTGATGCATCCTGGCGTTCAGTATATGTGCCAAGAAGGTTTGCGTTTTGTGGCCGACAGTGCCGCCGAATGCACCCCCAACGGGCATATCTGGAACGTCACCATCACCGCCCACGGCATTTTGATGATGTTCTTCGTGGTGATCCCTGCGCTGTTTGGCGGCTTTGGCAACTATTTCATGCCGCTGCAAATTGGCGCGCCAGACATGGCTTTTCCGCGCCTGAACAACCTCTCGTTCTGGCTGTACGTCGCGGGCACCGCGCTGGCGATTGCGTCCGTTGTGGCCCCAGGCGGCGATGACCAAATGGGTACGGGCGTGGGCTGGGTTCTGTATCCGCCGTTGTCCAGCAATGAGCCAGGCTATTCGATGGACTTGGCGATTTTTGCTGTGCACCTGTCGGGCGCAAGCTCGATCTTGGGCGCGATCAACATGATCACAACCTTCCTGAATATGCGCGCTCCTGGCATGACCATGCACAAGGTTCCGCTGTTTGCGTGGTCGATCTTTGTGACCGCTTGGCTGATCTTGCTGGCCCTGCCCGTTTTGGCGGGCGCGATCACCATGCTGCTGACCGACCGCAACTTTGGCACCACCTTCTTTAACCCTGCTGGCGGCGGTGACCCGATCCTGTATCAACACATTCTGTGGTTCTTTGGCCACCCAGAGGTATATATCATCGTGATCCCTGCCTTTGGTATTGTCAGCCAAGTCATCTCGACCTTCTCGCGCAAGCCGATCTTTGGCTACCTGCCAATGGTTTACGCTATGGTCGCCATCGGGGTGCTCGGCTTTGTCGTTTGGGCGCACCATATGTACACGGTTGGTATGTCTGTCACACAGCAAAGCTATTTCATGCTGGCGACGATGGTGATTGCCGTGCCAACGGGCATTAAAATCTTCTCGTGGATCGCCACCATGTGGGGCGGATCGCTGACGTTCGAAACGCCCATGCTGTTTTCCATTGGCTTTATCTTCTTGTTCACCGTCGGCGGCGTGACGGGCATTGTCCTATCTCAAGCGCCTGTCGACCGCGCCTATCACGACACCTACTATGTGATTGCGCACTTCCACTATGTGATGAGCCTTGGCGCGGTGTTTGGAATCTTTGCAGGGATATACTTCTACATAGGCAAAATGTCTGGCCGCCAATACCCTGAATGGGCGGGCAAACTGCACTTCTGGGCAATGTTCATCGGTGCGAACATCACCTTCTTCCCTCAGCATTTCTTGGGCCGTCAGGGCATGCCACGCCGCTATATCGACTACCCCGAGGCTTATGCCTATTGGAACCTGATCTCGTCATGGGGCGCATTACTGTCCTTTGCATCGTTCTTGTTCTTTATCGGCATCGTGTTCTACACCCTGTTCGCGGGCAAGCGTATTACCGTGAACAACTATTGGAACGAACACGCCGATACGCTGGAATGGACACTGCCTTGCCCACCGCCCGAACACACGTTCGAAACGCTGCCAAAGCAGTCAGATTGGGACAAAGGCCACGCGCACTGATCGCGGAAGCCAGACTAACAAAGGCCCCAGAGAAATCTGGGGCCTTTTGCATTGTGCGGCGGGGTCACGGATCATGCGCGCAGAAACGGCCAGTTTGCCGCAGATGAAACCCTTTCCAAAGCAGCGTCTTTAACTTAACTTTTGCCCATGCCTTATGAATGGACAAAAGCCCACGAGGGCACAACCGAGCTGCACCTATGGCCCTATCGCTCGCTGCCACGGCGCGGGATGGTTTGGTTTTTGGGGCTAACGGCCGCGCTGCTGGGCCTGCCTGCGCTGGTGCTCATCGGCTCGCCCGTGCTGTGGGGAATGCTTCCGTTTCTGCTGGGCGCGATATGGGCGATATGGGCCGCGCTGAACCGCAGCTTTCGCGATGGCGAAATTGTCGAAGTGCTGCACCTGTCGCCAGACACCGCAACGCTAACGCGCCACGGCCCGCGTGGGCGGCGGCAAGAGTGGCAGGCCAATCCCCATTGGGTGCAAGTTACACTACACGCCACTGGCGGGCCTGTGCCCAATTATCTAACCTTGCGCGGCGCAGGGCGCGAGGTGGAACTGGGCGCATTTTTAACCGAAGCCGAACGCGCCAGCCTAGAGCGCGAGTTGCGCCGCGCCCTAAAAGGCACTCAGTAAAGCTGCCATTCCTCTTCGGACGGCAGCGCACCAATCGCCATCCAATCCACTCGCATCCGCGCAATGCGGGTATCCCCCCACGTGCGAAACACAAGGTCAAAGCCCTTGGCCGTAATCAACTCGACGCTAACATCGGCGCGAATGTTATGCTTATGATCCATATCCAATAGGCCAATCGAGACATGCACCAACGGCGCGCGCGCAAAGGCTTCGGGAAAGTTTATGGTATTGCGCGTTTCGCGGTCGCCCTGCCCAGACCACATGGGGCCGTCGTCAACGTAATCAGAAAACAGCAATCGGCTGCCCTGAGTAATCCCAACTGAGTCGCCATTCATCCGCTTCATAACCCAACACTCGTCGAAAACTAGAAATAATTGGTTAACCAGCAAAATGGGCGAAATTTTGACGATTTTTTTCAATAAAAAAGCCCCGCCAAAGCGGGGCTTTAAATATTTTTCAAAGCGCGCCTTCAGAACCCCGCAGCAGCCTTTACAGCCATAATATCTGCAACGGCCTTATCTGCCACGTCTTTACTGGATGAAACAGCCGCCGCTTCGCAGGCATCCGCCACCAGCGCATCCATAATCGCGGGTGTCAAATCTTCCAGCGCAATAGCGCGTTCGGCCAGAACCGACACTGATTTTGCAGAAATCTCGGCAAAACCACCTGTGACGACATAGCTTTTCACCCCATCCGCGCCAGTGGCCCGCAGAATGCCAGGGCGCAGACCGGTGATGGTGGGGGCGTGCCCCTCCATCGCCGTCATGTCACCATCGGCTGCGGGAATACCCACATCGCTGGCTGCAAAGCTGGCAAGCCGCCGCTCAGGGGACACCAGTTCAAACTGCACGTTGCCTGCCATATCGCCCCCTTAGGCCGCTGCTGCGGCAAGTTTGGCGGCCTTGGCCTTTACGTCGTCGATACCGCCCACCATGTAGAAGGCCGCTTCGGGAAGGTGATCATACTCGCCCGCAACAACCGCCTTAAACGAGGCGATTGTCACCTCTAGCGGAACCTGAACCCCGTCCGAACCCGTAAACACCTTTGCCACGTCGAAAGGCTGGGACAGGAAGCGCTGGATTTTGCGCGCGCGGGCCACGGTCAATTTGTCTTCTTCCGACAATTCGTCCATGCCCAAAATCGCGATGATGTCTTGCAGCGATTTATAGCGTTGCAACACGTTCTGAACCGAACGCGCCACGTCATAGTGATCTTGGCCCACAACCGATGGGTCCATCAGACGTGACGAGCTGTCCAGCGGGTCAACGGCGGGGTAAATC
>CAMAWZ010000091.1 GCA_945861995.1 Pseudorhodobacter antarcticus | reverse complement strand
CCTAATTGGCGCTGATAGCCGCCAAACGACCCTGATTTATTCATCATTCTGCCACAGTAGTGCGGCATATCAAACCCATCGGTGCGAATCGAAACCAATCCTCCCCTATGGGTTTCTATCCGCGCTGATGGCTGTGTTTTGTTTTTACGTCCCTTCGCCGCACCGGGGTTATGATGCGGCTCCTCCCTGTTGAACTGGCCAGGCCTTCGGGCCTGGCTTCTTTTTTTGCGTATCTTCGCGTGGGCAATACAACCTAAAGGCGTTTCCAAAAAGACTCTATCGCAAACCGATTTTGCGCGCCCCCTGCACAGATGCGCCCAAAGATGCGATGGTAAACCCACCTCCCTGTTGAACTGACCCAGCCGTTTGGCTGGGTTTCTTTTTGCAGACCGCTGCTTTCCCCTCTTGAGTGCGCCTGCACCTGACCTCATAACGGGCAAAACAGGAGGCGCAGATGCCATTCACCCTAGCCACATGGAACATCAATTCGGTGCGTTTGCGCGAAGATCTGGTCCTAAAACTGCTGCGCGAAGAAGCGCCAGATGTGCTGTGCCTGCAAGAATGCAAAAGCCCTGTCGAGAAAATCCCGACCGAGGGGTTTGCCACGCTCGGATATACCCACATGGTTGCGCGGGGGCAAAAGGGCTATAATGGGGTGGCGATCTTGTCCAAAATCCCGATGGTTGATGCGGGGGGCATGGACTGGGCGGATTTGGGCCATGCGCGGCACGTGGCGGGGCGGCTGGAAAATGGCGTTGTCATCCACAACTGCTATGTGCCCGCAGGGGGCGATATTCCCGACCGCGTGGAAAATGAAAAATTCGGGCAAAAGCTGGATTATTTGACGCAAATGCGTGACCATTTCCGCAGTGATGCGCCCAAAAAGTCGATTTTGGTGGGGGATTTGAACATCGCCCCGCGCGAGGATGATGTATGGGATCACAAGGCGCTTTTGAAAATTGTGAGCCATACGCCAATCGAAGTGCAGCATTTCACCGATGTGATGGAGGCGGGCGGCTGGGCCGATGTCACCCGCGCCGATATTCCAAACGGGCGGCTGTACAGCTGGTGGAGCTACCGAGCCGCCGAATGGGACACCGCCGACAAAGGCCGCCGATTGGATCATATCTGGGCCAGCCATGATATTGCCAGCGCCGGCCATTCCAGCCGCATTTTGCGCGCGGCGCGGGGCTGGACGCAGCCCAGCGATCACGCCCCTGTTTTCGCCAGCTTTGATCTGTAGCTGCTCTTTCGCCCGCGCCGCGTTCTGCTATCTTGGGCGGGATAATTTGATCAAAGGATAGTGCGATGACCCATCTGTGGGTGCGGGCCGAGCAGCGGCCAAATGAGGAACGTGTTGGTCTGACCCCCGAAGGCGCAGCGGCGCTGATTGCGGCAGGCATCAAAGTGACGGTCGAACAGTCATCCGTGCGCGCCATTTTGATTGATGGCTATCGTGCAGCGGGATGCGCCATTGCGCCCGAAAACGCATGGCCACAAGCGCCTGCGGATGCGATTATATTTGGCCTAAAGGAACTGCCCGAAGATGGCATGCCGCTGACCCACCGCCACATTATGTTTGGCCATGCGTTCAAGGGCCAGCCCGCAGGGCAAGTGCTGCTCAAGCGGTTCAAGGCGGGCGGCGGGACGTTGTATGATTTGCAATATTTGGTGGATGAAAACGGCCGCCGCGTGGCTGCCTTTGGCTATTGGGCGGGTTATGCGGGGGCTGCCGTTGCCATAAAATGCTGGGCCGCGCAGCAAAAGGGCGCGCTGGCGGGGCCCGTTTCAAAGTATGCCGGCAAGGCGGCGCTGCTTGCCGATTTGACTGCCGATCTACCCGCCGCAAAACGCCCGCGCGCGATTATTATTGGCGCTTTGGGGCGGGTTGGCACGGGGGCGGCAGATTTGTGCGGCGCGATGGGGCTTGAGGTCACAAAATGGGACATCGCAGAAACTGCCAGCGGCGGGCCATTTCCCGAAATTCTGGCGCATGAGATTTTCCTTAATTGCATCCTTGCCCGCCCAGGTTGCCCCGTGTTCGTGCCCGCAAGTGCGATTGCCGACACTGCGCGCAAGCTGACAGTGATCGGCGATATTGCCTGCGATCCGACATCCGATTTCTCGCCCATCAAGGTTTACAATCGCACGACCGAATGGGCCGAGCCTGCCCTGCGTGTGGCAGATAACCCCGTTCTTGATGTCACGGCAATTGATAACCTGCCGTCATTGCTGCCCGTGGAAAGCAGCATTGATTATGCGGCGCAGTTGCTGCCCACTTTAGCGCAACTTGGGGCGATTGACACGGGTGTTTGGGCGCGGGCCAAGATGGAATATCTGGCGCATGTCGCCAAAGTTTAAGGGAGATTTAAGATGACAATTCATTGGTGCGGCACGGGCCTTTCCTCGCCCCCTGGTTTGCGGGCGCTGCTAGAAGCAGGGCATCAGGTGGTTGTTTGGAACCGCACAGTTGAAAAAGCGCGCGATGTGGTCGGGGATTTAACCACCGATATTCGCGCCTTTTCGTTGGACGCGCTGAAAGATGCGCTGAAGGCTGGCGATATTGCCGTATCCATGCTGCCCGCCGATCAGCACGTATCAATTGCACAAGTTTGCTTAGACAAGGGGGCGCATTTTGCCTCGTCTTCCTATATCGCGCCTGAAATGCGGGCACTGGACGGCGCGTTTCGCGCGCAAGGGCTGGTGTCGGTGAATGAAGTGGGGCTAGACCCCGGCATTGACCATTTGATGGCGCATGATTTGGTGGCGCGTTATCGCGCCAGCATTGGCTATCACGCTGATAATGTTATCTCTTTCACATCCTATTGCGGCGGGGTTCCGAAAATTCCCAACCCGTTTCGATACAAATTTTCGTGGGCACCTTTGGGGGTTCTAAAGGCGCTGCGTTCGCCGTCGCGGTCTTTGCGCGATTTTGCCGAACTAAAAGTCTCGCGCCCTTGGGATGCGATCACGGCCTATGAGGCCCCCCTGCGAAGCCCCGAATCATTCGAGGTGTACCCCAACCGCGACAGTTACCCCTTTATCGCCGATTACCGCTTTGACCCCGCATGGAAGCTGCGCGATTTTGTGCGCGGCACTATTCGGCTGAATGGTTGGGCACAGGCGTGGGGCCCCGTGTTTCGCGAAATTGAAACCCTAGAAGGGCCAAGTGGCGATGCCCGCCTTGCCGAAATGGCAGTCGAATTTCTGGCCGCCAATTCCTATGCGCCGGGCGAGCCTGACCGCGTGGTGCTGTTTGTATCCTTGAACGCCGAACGCGAGGGCCGCAGCGTGTATCATGAAACATGGGCACTGGATGCTTGGGGCGATGCGCGCGGATCGGCGATGGCGCGGCTTGTGTCGATGCCTGTGTCATTTGCCGTCACCTCTGCGCTGAACGGCGAGATTGCGGCAGGCGTTCACGCAGCCCCGCACGAGCCTAAACTGCTGGCAAATTGGCTGAACCAAGTGAAAACTCTTGCGCAATATATGGCGCGGGTGGATCATCTGGCATAAGTATATGGTGACAGTAGGATAGGGGCAAAATGAGCGGACAATCCCCCCACAGCACAGGCGGGCTATCAGCGCGCATTGCCATGTGGCGGGCGCGGCGGGCACCTGCCGTGGCAAAGGGGTTTGTCAGCCAGCCAGAGCCGCGCAGCATTGGCCTTTATGCGCGCGGCAAACAACTGATGGCGGGCAATTTCTTTGTTGCGGGCCAGTTGGTGACCGCGCCGAATGTGTCGATATGGGATATTCCCATGCCGCGCAGAACTGGCGACTTTACTTTGCCCGACGATCGGACAGGCTTTGCATGGCTGGATGATCTGGCCGCTGTTGGCGATGGCCCTGCACGCAAAGTTGCGCAGGATTGGACGTTTGAGTGGATCAAACGCTTTGGCGCTGGGCGGGGTGACGGCTGGAGCGCGGATTTAACAGGCCGCCGCCTGATCCGCTGGGTCAATCACGCGCCGTTATTGTTGGCAGGCCGCAAAGCCGTTGATAGCACCCGCTTCTTTGCCGAAGCCTCGGCGCAAGTGATGTATCTGTCGCGCCAGTGGCGCAAAACGCCGCCGGGCATTGCGCGAATCGAGGCGTTGACAGGGCTGATATATGCAGGGCTTTCGCTGGATGGCTTGGCCGAATTCGTCCCCTCGGCTGAAACCGCGCTGGCCAATGAATGCGACAAGGGTATCGCCGCAGATGGCGGCATTGCCACCCGCAGCCCTGAAGAATTGCTAGAGGTTTTCACCCTGCTGACATGGGCCGAACATGCGATGGCCAATGTGGGCCGCCCACCTCCGCGCGCGCTAAGCGCTGCGATTGAACGTATCGCACCCTGCCTGCGGATGCTGCGCCACGCCGATGGAGGGCTGGCGCGATTTCATGGCGGCGGGCGCGGGGCGGACGGGCGGCTGGATCAATCGCTTTCTGCTGCTGGAATTAAAGCGGCAGGATTTACGGGCCCGACGTTGGGCATGGGGTTTGCGCGGCTTTCGGCGGGGCGCACTTCGGTGATTATGGATGTTGCTGCGCCGCCCAAGGGCGATGCGGGCGACGATGGCCATGCATCGACAGCGGCGTTCGAGCTGACCTCGGGCCGCCGCCCATTGATTGTATCTTGCGGATCAGGCCGCCCTTTTAGCGCAGATTGGTGGCGAGCGGGACGGGCTACGGCGTCGCACTCGGCGCTGTCGGTCGAAGGGTCGTCTTCGTCGCGCATGATGGGCCCGCGCGGCCACGAGGCTGGAGATAGCTTTGGCGATGGCGCGAGTGTACGCGATTTAAAACAGGCTGCGCTGGCCGATGGATTGCACCTAAGCCTGACGCATGACGGTTGGTCAAAAACGCATGGGTTGGCGCATATGCGCGAAGTGTGGCTGACACCAGACGGGCGCAAATTGGCGGGGCTGGATCGCATGGCAGCCCAGCTTGAACCCGAAAAAAAGCGATTGGCCAAGGTTTTGTCTGACCATTGGGTTGAAGGGATTGGCATTTCAGTGCGCTTTCATCTGCACCCCGATGTCAGTGCCACGCTGGATCTGGGCGGCAAGGCTGTGTCATTGGCCCTGAAAAGCGGCGAGGTTTGGGTCTTTCGCCACGATGGCCGCGCCGCACTTACGCTTGAGCCATCGATTTTTCTGGAAAAAACACGGCTGCGCCCACGCCAAACCCAACAAATCGTGCTGACGTGCCGCGCCCGCGAAGAAGACACGCGTATCGGCTGGACGTTGTCGAAGGCAAAGGATACTCCGCTTGGCATCCGCGATGTAGAGCGGGATGAGTTATCGGTGCCCCAGTAAACGGCTCCGATGTTAACGTGCCGATGAAACGATGGGGAGGCTGCCGCCATGCCAAATTTAGTGCCAATCGGGCGCGCGTTGATTTCTGTATCCGACAAGACGGGCATTTTGGAACTGGCCCGCGCACTGGCGGGACAAGGGGTCGAGTTGATTTCCACGGGCGGCACTGCGGGAATGCTGCGCAGTGCGGGGCTGGCCGTGCGCGATGTGGCAGATGTGACAGGTTTTCCCGAAATGATGGATGGGCGGGTGAAAACCCTGCATCCAAACGTGCATGGCGGGCTGCTGGCGCTGCGTGATGACGACGAACATTTGCTGGCCATGGCCGCGCATGGAATCGAGCCAATTGACCTGCTGATCGTCAATCTTTATCCGTTCGAGGCGACTGTGGCGCGCGGCGCAGATCACGCAACGTGCATCGAGAATATCGACATTGGCGGGCCAGCGATGATCCGCGCGGCCGCCAAGAATCACCGCTTTGTCGCGGTTGTCACTGACCCCGCTGATTACGGGGTGCTGCTGGATCAGATGCGCGCGCAAAATGGGGCGACCAGCCTTGCCTTTCGGCAAAAGTCGGCGCTTGCGGCCTATGCCCGAACGGCGGCCTATGATGCGGCTGTTTCGAACTGGATGGCGGGGCAGCTTGACGCGCCATTCCCGCCCAACCGCGCCTTTGGCGGCGAGCTGGCGCAAAAGCTGCGCTACGGTGAAAACCCCCATCAAAAGGCGGCGTTCTATACAGATGGATCGGGCCGTGCGGGCGTGGCGACAGCGCAGCAATGGCAGGGCAAAGAGCTGTCGTATAACAACATAAACGACACCGATGCCGCCTTTGAACTGGTCGCAGAATTTGCGGGCGCGGGGCCAGTCTGTGCCATTATCAAACACGCAAATCCCTGCGGCGTGGGCACGGCGGGCAATTTGAAGGACGCCTATTTGCGCGCCTATGATTGCGACCAAACATCGGCCTTTGGCGGAATTGTGGCTTTGAATCAAGAACTTGATGCCGAGACGGCAGAAGAAATCGTAAAGATTTTCACCGAAGTGGTGATCGCGCCTTCGGCCAGCGACGCCGCACGCGCAATTTTTGCGGCTAAGAAAAACCTGCGCCTTTTGACAACGGGCGGATTGCCCGATCCGCGCGCGGGCGGCATGGCTTACCGGCAAGTAGCGGGCGGATTTTTGCTGCAAGATCGCGACAACGGGCATCTGACCGCCTCTGATTTAAAGGTGGTCACCAAACGCGCGCCAACGCCCGCTGAGGTGGCCGACCTTTTGTTCGCATGGAGCGTGGCCAAACACGTGAAATCGAACGCGATTATTTATGTGAAAGACGGGGCGACAGTGGGTATTGGTGCGGGGCAAATGAGCCGAATCGACAGCACCCGCATTGCCGCGCGCAAGGGGCAGGATATGGCGGATGCGCTGGGCCTGCCCGCCAGCCCAACGATTGGATCAGTCGTTGCGTCAGATGCGTTCTTTCCCTTTGCCGATGGCCTGATTGCCGCCGCCGATGCAGGGGCGACAGCAATCATCCAACCGGGTGGATCCATGCGCGATGACGAGGTTATCAAGGCCGCCGATGACGCGGGCCTTGCGATGGTCTTCACCAATCAACGCCATTTCAGGCACTGACATGAAAATCGCCCTTATCGTTGCCTTCGTGGTTTTTGTGGTGGATCAGGCCAGCAAATGGTTTGTGGTGTTCCATCTAAACTTGGCCCAACTGGGCGCGCTGGATGTGATCCCGCCCTATTTGAACCTGCGTATGGCGTGGAATTATGGGGTAAATTTTGGCCTGCTTGCCGCGGACAACCCTGCCACGCGCTGGGCGCTGATCACTGTGGCCTTGGTCATTTGCGCGGGGGTTTTGATTTGGCTGCGGCGTGCGCCGATGCCGCGTATCGCCCATGTTTCTGCGGGCTTTTTGGTGGGCGGCGCGCTGGGCAATGTCATTGACCGCATACTTTTCGGTGCAGTTGCAGATTTTCTGAACATGTCTTGTTGCGGCATAAACAACCCGTTTTCCTTTAATGTCGCCGATATCAGCATTTTTGCGGGGGCAATCGGACTTGCGCTTTTTGCAGAAGGCAAGCGTTCGCGTGAATGACCCCGTGACGGCGGCGAAAGCATCGTTTATGGTGAGGCAACTCTTGGGGTGGAGATTTCAGATGCGGCCTGCCATTGTGGCCATTTTCATGGGCGTCAGCGCCATATCTTTGCTGGGTGCGTGTGCATCTTCCAAAGAACCAAACCTGATGAACCTTCGGTCAGATACCAATGGGCCTGACGAATTTTCGATTTTGCCTGTCAAACCCTTGGAAATGCCCAAGGATCTGGCGGTGCTGCCCGAACCTACGCCTGGTGGTGCGAATTTGGTTGATCCAAACCCGATGGCAGATGCTTTGGTGGCATTGGGCGGCAATGCCCCGAACCCAGACGCATCATCGCGCGGGGATGGCGGGATCATCACCTATGCCAGCCGTAATGGGGTAACCCAAAGCATTCGCAGCGTTCTGGCCGCCGAAGATCTGGATTTCCGCAAGCGCAACAATGGCCTTTTGCTAGAGCGGTTGTTCAAAATGACGGTGTATTTCAAGGCGTACCGCGCGCAATCATTGGATCAGGATGCCGAATTGGCGCGCTGGCGTGCTGTGGGCGTTGCAACCCCATCCGCCCCGCCACCCGCGAATAAGTGATCACCGCGCCCTTGCCACTGGCGCAGCAGTGCCTAGGTTTGGTGAAAAGGGTGGGCTAAGAATGCAGTCAGTTTTTCGCATTGCGACCATGTTGGGGGCGTTCGCAGTTCCGGCTTATGGCGAACCTGTGACTGAGTTTGCGCTGGATAATGGGCTGAAGATTGTGGTGATCGAAGATCATCGGGCGCCCGTGGTTACGCAGATGGTTTGGTTTAAGACGGGCCGCGCAGACGAGCCTGCTGGGCAATCTGGCATTGCGCATTTCTTTGAGCATCTGATGTTCAAGGGCACAGATATTGTTGCATCTGGCGAATTTTCGGCAATCGTCGCGGCCAATGGTGGCAGCGATAATGCTTTTACATCAGATGATTACACCGCCTATTATCAGCGCGTTCCTGCCGATCAATTGGGCGAGATGATGCGCCTAGAGGCCGACCGTATGGCCAATTTGAACCTGTCGACAGAAAATGTTGCCACCGAATTGCAGGTTATTTTGGAAGAGCGCGGCCAACGGGTCGACAGCGTCCCCTCTGCCCTGTTCCGTGAACAAATGACCGCCGCGCAGTATTTGAACCACCCTTATGCTTTGCCCGTGATCGGCTGGTTGCACGAAATGCAAGAGTTGAACCGCGACA
>CAMAWZ010000090.1 GCA_945861995.1 Pseudorhodobacter antarcticus | reverse complement strand
TAACATGAAGGGCAATTTGGAGGATATGGCCCAGCGCGGCCATGCCTTTGCCATCGTGGACGAGGTGGACAGCATTCTGGTGGACGAGGCGCGCGCGCCCTTGATTATTTCTGGCCCATCGGACGACCGCAGCGCCCTGTATCAACAGGTCGACAAGCTGATCCCGCAACTGAGCGAAGAGCATTTCAAGCTGGACGAAAAGGCGCGCACCGCCACCTATACCGAAGAAGGTAACGAGGTGATGGAGGAGCTTCTTAGCAAAGCCGAGGTGCTGCCTGCGGGGCAATCGCTGTATGATCCCGAAAGCACGACCATCGTGCACCACATCAACCAAGCCCTGCGCGCGCACAAACTGTTTACCCGCGATAAAGATTACATCGTGCGCGATGGCGAAGTGATGCTGATTGACGAATTCACGGGCCGCATGATGAAGGGCCGCCGCCTGTCGGACGGGCTGCATCAGGCGATCGAGGCCAAAGAAGGCGTGCAGATTCAGCCTGAAAACGTCACGCTGGCGCAGGTCACGTTCCAAAATTATTTCCGCCTGTATGACAAACTTGCTGGCATGACAGGCACCGCCGAAACCGAAGCGGACGAGTTTATGGAAATCTATAAACTTGGCGTTATCGTTGTGCCCACCAACCGCCCCGTTGCGCGCAAAGACGCACATGACCAAGTGTACCGCACCGCGCGCGAGAAATATGAAGGCGTCGTTGCCGCCATCAAAGAGGCCAATGCAAAAGGCCAGCCCACGCTGGTTGGCACAACGTCGATTGAAAAATCTGAAATGCTGTCAAACCTGCTGACGCAAAACGGCATTGTTCATAACGTTCTAAACGCCCGCCAGCATGAGCAAGAGGCGCAAATTGTTGCCGATGCTGGCAAATTTGGCGCTGTGACCATCGCCACCAACATGGCAGGTCGCGGCACAGATATTCAGCTTGGCGGCAATGTGGAGTTAAAGGTTTTGGAGGCGATTGCCGCCGATCCAACCCTGCATCCCGATGAGGTGCGCGCCAAAATCGAAGGCGAACACGCCGATGAAAAGGCCCGCGTTTTGGCCGCTGGCGGTTTGTTCGTGCTGGGCACCGAACGCCACGAATCGCGCCGCATCGACAACCAGTTGCGCGGGCGCTCTGGCCGCCAAGGCGACCCTGGGGCGTCTTCGTTCTTCCTGTCATTGGAAGATGACCTGATGCGCATTTTCGGCTCCGAGCGGCTGGATTCTGTTCTGACCAAACTGGGCATGAAAGAGGGCGAGGCGATTGTGCATCCTTGGGTGAACAAATCGCTGGAACGCGCCCAAGCCAAAGTAGAAGGCCGCAACTTTGACATCCGCAAACTGCTTTTGAAGTTTGACGATGTGATGAACGATCAGCGCAAGGCGATCTTTGGCCAGCGCCGCGAGGTGATGGAGGCGGAAGATCTGTCCGATGTCGTGCAGGATATGCGCCTGCAAGCCATTGAAGATTTGGTCGATCTGCATATGCCGCCCAAATCCTATCCCGACCGTTGGAATGCACCTGCCCTGCAGGCCGATCTGCGCGAGAAAATGAACATGGATCTGCCTATCCCCGCTTGGGCCGCCGAAGAAGGCGTCGATCAGCAGGTGATCCGCGACCGCGTGATTGCGGCGGCTGATACCATGATGGCCGACAAGCTGGCCACCTTTGGCCCCGAAGTGATGCGCAACATCGAAAAGCAGGTCTTGCTGCAAACCATCGATGCCAAGTGGCGCGAACATTTGCTGCGGCTGGAACACCTGCGCTCGATCATTGGGTTTCGCGGCTATGCCCAGCGCGACCCGCTGAACGAATACAAAACCGAAGCCTTTGGTATGTTCGAAGCCATGCTGAACAGCCTGCGCGTGGAAGTGTCGCAAAAACTGTCGATGGTGCGGGTTGTTTCGGCAGAAGAGCAGCAGGCCATGGCGCGCCAGTTGTTAGAGCAGCAGGCCGAACTTGCCGCCCGCAGCACAAAGCCCGTGGCAGCTTTGCCCGCAGGCGTGGCAGCCTTGGCTGGTTTTGACGCGGCTGATCCCACCACATGGGGCGATCCAGGGCGGATGGATCCTTGCCCCTGCGGTTCGGGTAAAAAGTTTAAGCACTGCCACGGCGCGCTTTAAATTTTCTGATTGATTATCCAAAAGGCGGCCCTTTAGCCGCCTTTTGCCATAATTTGTCCGCATTTGCCCACAGTCTTGCCCTAACCGCGACGTGATTTGTTGTTTCTTTAGGGGCAACAAACTGCGGAGGTTTTGATGTATTATCCTAAATTTCTATCCAAAGGCACGGGCAGGTCTGATCTGGTGCTGGGGCTGGTGGCGGCGTCGGTCGTGCTAATGTCGGGCCTTGTGATGAGCAAACTTAACATGGGGCCTGCCAATTTCGCCGCCCTCTCGCTGCCCAGTTTTGCCCAAGCGTCCGCGCCAGAACTTGTATCGCAAAACGCAATCTCGCCCGACGCCAGCCCATCCATGCCAGCGATTGCGGCGAATGCTTGCCCTGTTTCGCTGGACCTGCTTGACGAAGGCAACGCGATGATCGGCGGCACGTTGCTGGCCCCGTGCCTGCCCAACCAAGATTTGGTCATTGCCCATGCGGGCATGGTGTTTTCGGCCAAAACCCTGTCCACGGGGGCGCTGTTCTTTAGCTTGCCCGCACTGAAAACCGATGGGCAGGTTGACATCCGCTTTTCTGGTGGCGAGACCGCAACGGGCGCCGTGCCCATGCCCGATGCGGCAGGGATGCAGCGCGTGGCAGTTCAGTGGCCCTTTGAGGATGGCTTTGTCATCCACGCCTTTCAAGACGGTGCAGACTTTGGCGCGCAGGGCCATATTTGGCAAGACAGCCCCAATTTGCCCGACGCGGGCGCTGCCGCAATGGGCGGTTATGTGCACCTGCTGGGCGATGGTTCTGTTGATATGCCATTGATGGCGCAGGTCTTTACCTATGACGCTGCGACCCCTACCGAGGTGCTGTTTGAGGCGGCCGTGACCGAGACGAATTGCGCGGGCGAAATGATGGGCGATGTGCTGTTTTCCAAGGGCGGCGCTGTGGAAAAATCTGAAATCACTGTGGCCATGCCCCCTTGTGATGCGCTGGGTGAGTATGTGCATCTTGGCTTTGCCCCGCCCAGTGCGGCCTTGGCGATGGCGAATTAACTGCCGCCAGCCCCGCCAATTGGTGCGGCTGATCTGGCCATATCCTGCAAGTTATGGTTGAAGGCGCTGATGTGGTGGCAGAAGGTTGCAGAATGAGGCAGGCGGCGCATAGGGGCAGGGAAATGGGGCGGGCTTGGCCCGCCTTTGCCCTTTGCGGTGCGCTGATCCTTGGCTGGGCCGCCGCTGCCCGCGCCCAAGATATTACCCTAACCTCGCGCGATGGGGCGCTTGCGGTGTCGGGGCAATTCACCAGTTATGACGGCGAGTTTTTTCGCCTGACCAGTGAATTTGGCCCTTTGACGATTGCCGCCGAAAGTGTGATTTGCGACGGGCCTGCCTGCCCAGATTTAACCGCGCCCAAATCGCTGATCCGCCTGACGGGCGATGGCGAGGCGGCCCAGCTATTGCCACCCCTGATTGCTGCCTTTGCGCGCGCGCGCGGGTTTGATCTGCGCGCGCCAGACCGCCCCGATGCGCCAACCCTCTTGCTGCAAAAGGGCAGTCAGACGGTGCTGGCCGAATTTACCTTTACCCCGCGCGCGCCCGAACCTGCCCGATCCGCAATGACGGAATTGGCGGCTGATATGGTTGTCGCACGCTTTGCCCCGCTGGACAGCCCCGCACAGGTGCTGGCCCTGGATGCGCTGATCCCCATTGTTGCCACGGGTAACCCGCTGCCCCGCATTTCAACCGCCGATTTGGCTGCAGCCTTGGCGGGTGATGTGCAGAATTGGCAGGACATTGGCGGCCCTGATATGCCCTTGGTGGTGCATGGTCTGGATAAGGGCAGCGATCTGGCCGTAGCACTTGCGGCGCGCGATCCTTGGGCGCTGGCGGTGACGGGGCGCGCCAATGCAGGGGCGGCGCGCGCGCTGCCCTTGGCCGACAGTTGCGGCTTTGTGCTAAACCCCTCGCCTCAATCGGTGAAATCGGAAGATTACCCCTTAACCCTGCCGATTTATCTGCTGACCCCGCAGCGCCGCCTGCCGCTGATGGCGCGCGAGTTTTTGGAATTTATCACCCTGCCTGCCGCCCAAGTGGCGATTGCGCAGGCGGGCTATGTGGCGCGCAATTTTGAAAGCGCGCCCTTGGCAAATGATGGCGCGCGACTGATCAACGCGCTAAACGCCGCACCAGATGAGGGGGCCTTGCCGCTGCTGCAACGCCTAGCCGCCGCAATGGACGGGGCCGAACGCGCGGCAATGACCTTTCGCTTTGAAGATTGCACATCGGATTTGGATGTGATCAGCCAAAGCAATCTGGCCGCCCTTGCACAGTTGATTGCAGCGGGCGCGTTGGCAGATAAGGCGCTGATCCTAAGCGGTTTTACCGCCAGTACGGGGGATGCGGATGCAGATCTTGCGACATCCCAAGGCTTGGCGGCCAGTGTTTTGGCAGCGCTGCAACCGCTGGCCCCTGATGTTGATGCGAAATACTGGCCCAGCATCGATGCTTTTGGGGCTGCTTTGCCGATGGCCTGGGATACAACTGGGGCGGGAAAGCGGCTGAACCGCCGCGTGGAACTTTGGCTGCGGCCCGCGCCGCTGCCGTAATTTGGGGCAGCGCGTGTGATGATTGATCCAGCTTTGGTGTTTGATCTGGAAGATATTCCGCAGGTTCAGGTGCGAGTTGCCACGGGCAGCTATCGCTGGAACGTCATCGACGGGCTGACGGGCCATGCCAACCGCGGGATCGAACTGGGCGTGGCCGCAGGGTCATATTCGCGGCGCATGGTGGATTCGGGGCGATTTGCGCGGTTTTGGGGGGTGGACAGCTATAGCGACACCCACAACACCGCCCAGTATAAAGAGGCCCTGCGCCATGTGGGGCTAGAGGCCCCCTATACCCTGCTGCGCATGACCTTTGCCGAGGCGCTAGACCTGTTTCCCGACAATTTTTTCGATTTCATCTACGTCGATGGCTATGCCCATACTGGCGAAGAGGGCGGGCGCACCATGATTGATTGGTATGCCAAGCTGCGCGTGGGCGGCATTATGGCGGGTGATGATTACAGCCCGAAAAAGTGGCCGCTGGTGGTGTGGGGGGTCAACCATTTTGTGCAGCAATTGGATGTGCCGCTGCATGTCACCGATCAGGTGATGGATGAAACCTATAACCGTTTTCCATCGTGGTTTTTTGAAAAACCTGAACGCGGCGCAGCCCAACCCCTGCGGCCCGATCCTGAACTGGTTGCCATTGGCGCGGCCGCCCGCCTTGCCCGCGAGGCGGAAGACCGCGCAAAACGCCGCGCGCGGCGCGAGGCACGGTCAAAGGCCAAGGGTCAGCCCTAAAGCAGGCCTTCGGCGCGGAAACTGAGCTCTTTTGATTTGCCGATGATCAGATGGTCATGCAGCGTCAGTCCCAGCACCTGCGCGGCATCTAGGATTTGGTGGGTCATTGAAATATCCGCCTCTGATGGCGTCGGGTCGCCCGAAGGGTGGTTATGCACCAAGATCATGGCAGATGCATTCAGTTCCAGCGCGCGTTTGACCACTTCGCGTGGGTAGACGGGCACATGATCGACCGTGCCTTTGGCCTGTTCTTCGTCGGCAATCAGCACGTTTTTGCGATCCAAGAAAAGCACGCGAAAGCATTCTGTCTCGCGGTGGGCCAGCGCAGTGTGGCAATAATCCACCAGCGCCGCCCAAGACGAGAGGATAGGGCGGTGCATCACGCGCGCGCGCATCAGCCGCTGCGCCGCCGCTTCAACAATTTTCAATTCCAGCACCACCGCATCGCCAACACCTTTGACCAGCAGCAGCCGCGCAGGGCTGGCCGAAATCACGCGGCCAAAATCGCCAAAGGTTTGCAGCAAAAGATGGGCCAGCGGTTTCACATCTTGGCGCGGAATGGCGCGAAACAGCACCAGTTCCAACATTTCATAATCGGGCAGGGCCTGCGCGCCGCCGTCCATAAACCGCGTGCGCAGCCGCTTGCGATGATCGCCGATATAGGAGGGCAACCGCGCCCCTGCGGTCAATGGCGCGCCCTCTGCCTCGTCCGCGTCGGGGGCGAACAGGCCAGGGGCAGAATCATGAAAGCCAAGCTGTGTCATACACGCAGCTTGGCCTGATATTGGTTAAGGGTGCGTTAACGCGCGGCCTTTTCTAGGATTTCGGCTCGCTTTCAGGATTTCATCCCGTCCCAAAAACCCTTGACCTTGGCAAAGAAACTGGTTCCTTCGGGGTTATTATCCGATGCCAGTGTATCAAATTCCTGCAAAATCTCGCGTTGGCGGGCGGTTAGGTTGACGGGGGTTTCCACTGCCAGTTCTATCACCATATCGCCCGACCCACCGCCGCGCAGGGCGGGCATACCCTTGCCGCGCAGACGCAACTGGCGGCCCGTTTGGCTGCCCGCCGTCACCTTGACACGCGACTTGCCGCCGTCGATGGTGGGCACTTCCACCTCGCCGCCAAGGGCCGCTGTGGCAATGGAAATCGGCACTCGGCAGAACAAATGCACCGAATCGCGCTGGAAAATCGCGTGATCCTTCACCTCGATGAAAATGTATAAATCCCCCGCAGGCCCCCCGCGCATGCCCGCCTCGCCTTCGCCTGCAAGACGAATGCGCGTGCCCGTCTCCACCCCCGCAGGGATGTTCACGGCCAAGGATCGTTCTTTTTGCACGCGCCCTTGCCCGCCGCACGAACGGCAGGGGTTTTTGACAATCTGGCCAGCGCCTGCGCAGGTGGGGCAGGTGCGTTCTACTGTGAAAAATCCCTGCTGCGCGCGCACTTTGCCAACGCCGCCGCAGGTGGGGCAGCCGACGGGCTCTGACCCGCCTTCGGCCCCTGTGCCACGGCAGGTGTCGCAGGCCACGGCTGTGGGCACGGAAACTGTTTTGTGCAGGCCCGAATAGGCCTCTTCTAGGCTGACGCGCAAGTTATAGCGCAGGTCTGATCCGCGCTGCGCGCGCGCGCGCGCCCCCCCGCCGCCAGCGCCACCGCGCCCGCCGCCCATGAAATCGCCAAACAGGTCTTCGAACACGTCCGAGAAGGCCGATGCAAAATCCCCATTGCCAGGCCCGCCCCCACGCGGCCCGCCGCCGCCCATGCCCCCCTCGAATGCCGCATGGCCATAGCGGTCATAGGCGGCCTTTTTCTCGGGGTCTTTCAGAACGTCATAAGCTTCGTTTATTTCTTTGAACTGGGCTTCGGCGTTGGGGTTGTCTGAATTGCGATCGGGGTGCAATTCTTTAGCCTTGGTGCGATAAGCCTTTTTCAATTCGTCGGCAGACGCCCCTTTGGACGCGCCCAAAACTTCATAAAAATCGCGCTTTGCCATGGGAAACTCCCTATTTGCGAACGGGATTGGGCGGCCCATATGCAGGGCCGCCCGATTGCCGTTCGGCGCGGATTACTTCCGCTTGTTGTTCCCAAGGTCTTCAAAATCGGCGTCGATGATGTCTTCGTCTACATCGCGCGCACGGTCTTCACCTTCGCCATCGTCTTGGTCGGCGCTGGCCTTGTAAATCGCCTCGCCCAACTTCATCGCGGCTTCGGTCAGGTTCTGGATGCCGCCCTTGATCTTGCCAACCTCGTCGGTTTTCAGAACGTCTTCCAGCGCCGTCATCGCCAGCTCGATCACCTCGACAGTCGAAGGATCGATCTTGTCGGAATGCTCGGCCAGCGACTTTTTGGTCGAATGCAGCAGGCTTTCGCCCTGGTTTTTCGCCTCGACAAGTTCGCGGCGGTCGCGGTCGGCTTCGGCGTTGGCCTCGGCGTCTTTGACCATCTTATCGATATCCTCGTCCGACAAGCCGCCCGACGCGTGGATCGTAATCGCCTGCTCTTTGTTGGTGCCCTTGTCCTTGGCCTTGACCGAAACGATGCCGTTCGCGTCAATGTCAAAGGTCACTTCGATCTGGGGCATACCGCGCGGGGCGGGGGGGATGTTTTCCAGATTGAATTGGCCCAGCATTTTGTTGTCGGCCGCCATTTCCCGCTCGCCTTGGAAAACGCGAATGGTCACGGCGTTTTGGTTGTCTTCGGCAGTCGAGAACACCTGCGACTTTTTCGTTGGAATGGTCGTGTTGCGGTCAATCAGGCGGGTGAACACGCCGCCCAAGGTCTCAATCCCCAAGGACAGGGGGGTTACATCCAGCAGCACCACGTCTTTGACATCGCCCTGCAAAACGCCTGCTTGAATGGCAGCGCCAGCGGCCACCACTTCGTCAGGGTTCACGCCTTTGTGCGGCTCTTTACCAAAGAACTTGGTCACTTCTTCAATGACGCGCGGCATACGGGTCATGCCGCCCACCAGTACCACTTCGTCAATATCCGACATCGACAGGCCCGCATCTTTCAATGCGTCTTTGCAGGGCTTCATCGATTTCTTGATCAGATCATCCACCAAGGATTCCAGCTTGGCGCGGGTCAGTTTCACCACCAAGTGCAGCGGCTGGCCCGTGTTCTTGTCCATCGAAATAAACGGCTGGTTGATTTCCGTTTGGTTGGCTGATGACAATTCGATCTTGGCTTTTTCAGCGGCTTCTTTCAGGCGCTGAAGGGCCATTTTGTCTAAGGACAGATCAACACCGTTGTCCTTTTTGAACTCGTCCACCAGATAGTTGACGATGCGCATATCAAAATCTTCGCCGCCAAGGAACGTATCGCCATTGGT
>CAMAWZ010000089.1 GCA_945861995.1 Pseudorhodobacter antarcticus | reverse complement strand
GTTGCAGTGTCCTCGCCCGCAGGCACCGACAGGCCAACGTCGCCAAGGAACGCGCCGTGGTCGAACGACAGCGCTTGCCACTGCGCGGCAATCTCTTCGGGCAAATCGCCGACCCCGTCATAAAACCCCTTCAGCGTGACGCGCCCCGCATCATCATGCAGCCCCGCCAGCACGCGCGTCAGCACGCGAATAGGGTTCATCGCCAGCCCGCCATACATCCCCGAATGCAAGTCTTTGTTTGGCCCCGTGATCGTGATTTCTTCGCCCGTCAGCCCGCGCAGCATGGTGACGATGGCGGGTGATCGGCTTTGAAACAGGCCCGTATCGCAAATCAACGCCAAATCAGCGCCAAGTTCGGCGGCGTTGTCTTGCATAAACGGGATAAGCGAAGGCGAGCCTGATTCCTCTTCGCCTTCCAAAAAGATCGTCAGGCGGCAGGGCAGGCCACCATGCACCGCGCGCCATGCCCGCAGCGCCTCAAGAAAGGTCATCAACTGGCCCTTATCGTCCGACGCGCCGCGCCCGCGTATAACGCGGCCCTTGGCCGTATCCTCAATCGCAGGGTCAAACGGATCGCGCGCCCACAGGTTAAGCGGGTCAACAGGCTGCACATCGTAATGCCCGTAAAACAGCAAATGCGGGCCACCTTGCCCCCCCGTTGCCACGACCATCGGATGGCCTGGCGTGGGCCGCACAGAGGCGTCAAACCCCAACGATACCAGATCCTTCACCAGCCATTCGGCGGCCTTGGTGCAATCGGCTGCATAGGCGGGATCGGTGGAAATCGATGGGATGCGCAAAAGATCCAGCAGGCAATCCAAGGCGCTGGGCAGGGCGTTATCGATTTGGGCCAGAACGGGGATAAGCGGGGCGGTGTCGGACATGATCATCCTGCCAAAATTTGGGTTAAAAAGGTGCGGCAAGATAGCGCCGCAAGCGAAATCACCCCTAGGACTTTGGCACAGGTTTTGCTAAAGGCGAGGCAACATACAATCGTTAATTTGAGGGCCGCCAGAATGCAAGCAAAGTACATTACCACTTTGGGTTTAACCACCTTCGCCGCTGCCGTGATGCTTGGCGCGCCGACCCGCGCCGAAGTGGCCACGGAAACCGCAACCTTGGGCGAATTCAACGTCACCATGTATGTCCAGCCGTTCCTCACCGAGGAAGACCTTGCTATTTTGCGCATGGTGCTGACCTCGCAAGACGCGCTGGCATTGTTTGTGCCCGAGTCGAACGGCTTTGCCGCTATGGCTGCCAGTCCGGATGATGGCTTTGTCAAAGACGGCGTTCCATCTGTGTCGGTTGTCGCGCTGGGCGGATTGCCCGATGCCACCACAGCGTCAGCAGATGCGGTAGAGGGCTGCCAAAAGGCCAAGCAGGGCGCGGCCGATTGCGTTGTGATTCTTGAAATTGCACCGAAATAGGTTTGCAGTCTTGGATTGACTGCCCGCAGACGCTGCGCAACCATAGGCGAAAACCCGCCATTTTTTTACGCTTTTCGCCTTTGAATTCAACCGACGACGCGAAAATCTCTTGATTGTGACAAAGTTTTCCACAACAATAAAGCTAAGAGATTTTTTGCGCAACCTGACTTAGACACCTAATTTCGTTTGGATTTCCCTGATGCTTGGCCGTTTTGCCACTCCACCCGCGGAGACGCCCGTTACCCTAAAAGGGTTTGACGATTACGAGCTTCGACTTGGTGATGTTATGCGCGGTGAACGCGCAATATTGGGCAAATCCTTGCACGATATTGAGCGTGATCTGCGCATCAAAGCCGCCTATTTGGCGGCGATTGAAAATAGCAATTTGGCCGCATTTGAAGCGCCAAGCTTTATTGCAGGTTACGTGCGGTCTTATGCGCGCTATTTGGGCATGAATGCTGAAGATAGTTTTGCGCAGTTTTGCTCTGAGACGGGCTTTGTACCCGCGCATGGCTTATCGCCCGCAGCATCCACCTCTACCATGGTCGCGGCCCGCGCCAAAAGCGCGGCAACGGGCGGATCGGTGTTCAACCCGTCATCCCTTGGGCAGCCGAAGTCGGGGTTGGCTTGGTTTGAACCTGGCGCGCTGGGCCAAATGGCTGTGCTTTTGGCCGTTATCGGTGGGCTTGCCTATGGTGGATGGTCGCTGCTTCGCGAAGTGCAAATGGTGCAGCTTGCCCCCATTGACCAAGCCCCGACGATTATCGCCGATGCGCCCGCCGCTTTGGGCGCGCCTTTTGGTGATGTGACCGCGGCCCTTGATCCCGTAGCGCAGGCCGGTACAGATCTGATGGCCCCGCCCTTGCCGCGCAGCAGCGACGAGACTGCGGCGCGCATTGCCCAGCCCGAAGCGCTGGATGTGCCTATTCTGATCGCCCGCGATGGCCCGATTTCGGCCATTGACCCGCGCGATACTTCCGTTGTGACCCAAGAAGTCGCAACCGAGCAGGTGCAGGTTGTAGAGGCCCCGCAATTGGTCGAAGTTTTGGCCGTGCGCCCCAGCTGGATCAGCGTGACCGCCGCAGACGGTACTGTTTTGTTCGAGAAAATCCTTGATGCGGGCGAGCGTTATGCCGTGCCAGCGCTGACAATTGCGCCCCGCCTAAAGGCGGGCAATTCCAGCGCGATTTATTTCGTTATGGGCGATAAAACCTACGGCCCTGCCTCGCGCGGGCCCGAAGTGGTGCGGGATGTGGATTTGTCGGTTCAGGCTGTGCAAACAGTCTACACGATGGCCGACCCCAGTCTTGATGGTGATTTGACCGCCTTTGTGGCAGAAAATGACGCCTATTTGGAACCTGCCCCAACAGAATAGCCCGCGCGCAAGCAATTGCCTTTTGCGCGGTAATGCTTATCCTATGGCAAAAAGATAGGTAAGCCATGACCCACAATCCCATTCGCCCTTGGCGCAATATTGAACGCCGCGTATCGCGACAAATCCGTGTCGGCCGCGTTTTGGTGGGCGGGGATGCACCCATATCGGTGCAAACCATGACCAACACGCTGACCACCGATGTCGCTGCAACTTTAGAACAGATCCAGCGCTGTGCCATTGCAGGGGCCGATATTGTGCGCGTGTCCACCCCAGACGAGGACAGCACCCGCGCGCTGCGCGAAATTTGCGCAGAAAGCCCTGTGCCTATCGTTGCCGACATCCATTTCCACTATAAACGCGCAATCGAGGCAGCGCAGGCGGGGGCCGCCTGTTTGCGCATAAACCCCGGTAATATTGGCGACGCCAAACGCGTGGCCGAAGTGGTGCGCGCCGCCAAGGATCACGGCTGTTCGATTCGCATTGGCGTGAATGCGGGCAGTTTGGAAAAGCATCTTTTGGACAAATACGGCGAGCCTTGCCCGGATGCGATGGTGGAATCAGGCCTTGATCATATCAAACTGCTGCAAGACAATGATTTTCACGAATATAAAATTTCGGTCAAGGCATCGGATGTGTTTATGGCGGCGGCTGCCTATCAGCAGCTTGCCGGGGCCACCGATGCGCCCATTCATTTGGGCATCACCGAAGCGGGCGGCCTGACGTCTGGCACGGTGAAATCATCCGTTGGCCTTGGTATGCTGCTTTGGGGCGGGATTGGCGACACGATCCGCGTGTCCCTGTCTGCCGACCCTGTCGAAGAGGTTAAGGTGGGGTTCGAGATTTTGAAATCGCTGGGCCTGCGCCATCGCGGCGTGACGATTATTTCCTGCCCCTCCTGCGCGCGCCAAGGTTTTGACGTGATCAAAACCGTCTCGGCACTGGAAGACCGTCTTGCTCATATCACCACATCGATGAGCCTGTCGATCATCGGATGCGTTGTGAACGGCCCGGGCGAGGCGCTGATGACCGATATCGGTTTCACAGGCGGCGGCGCGGGCAAGGGCATGATCTATATGGCGGGCAAGCAAAGCCATACCCAAAACAACGACGGCATGATCGAGCATATCGTTGAATTGGTCGAGGCGAAGGCGGCTGAATGGGAAAAGGCCGAGGCGGAGGCGGAAAAAGCCGCGGCTGAATAATCAGCCGCGCCCCAATCTACCCGCGCCTAAATTCAGCCCCGCTCTGCCGCGACCACCTCTTGCATCGCCTCTAGCGGCAAATACCCGCGCAGCATTTGGCTGCCCACAACGAAGGTTGGTGTGCCGCTGATGCGCAGGGCATTTCCCAGCGCGTGGTTTGCGGCAATCACCGCGTCTACTTCAGGCGCGGCCATGCGGGCCAGAATCGGCGCGCCATCCAGACCAAGTTCGCCCGCAAGGGCGGTCAGCGTAGCCTCATCAGGCTCGCCGCGCAGGGTAATCAGCCCGTCATGCGCGCGCTTATAGGCATCATTTCCGTGCAATTGCAGCACAGCAATCGCAAAGCGCGCCGAAATCATCGACGCATCACCCAAAATCGGAAACTCTTTGACAACAAACCGAATATTGCCATCTGCCTTGATCAGTTCTTCAATTTCCGTAAAGGCTTTGCGGCAGTATCCGCAGCGGTAATCGGTAAATTCCACGATGGTGATATCGCCATCAGGGTTGCCCCCCACCCAAGAGGCTTGATCCTTAAACAACGCGTCTTTGTGGGTTTGCACCAGCGCCAAATCCTCTGCCCCTTCGGCCGCATCTTGGCGCGTTTGCAGCACCTCGATCGCCTCCATAATGACTTCGGGGTTTTCCATCAGATAGGCCTTCACCTCGGCGCGAAAGGCGGCGCGTTCGGCCTCGCTCATGTCTTGTTGGGCAGTGGCCGCAAATGGGGTGATGGACAGGGCAGCGGCAAATATGATCGGGCGCATGGGTAACCTTTTTGGAAATTTGCGCCAGCATAGGGGCAGGGGCGGTAAGATCAACCCTACCTCTTCACGGCGCGGCAAAGGCCTCGCAGTAAAGTGAAGCGGCCAGATTGCACCCCTTGGCCGATTTACAACGCAGGCGCGGGCAGCGATACTGCGCGCATGATCCGCCTTGCACGTTTTGTCATCGCCATTTGCGCCGCCGTGTGCGCCTCCCTTTGCGCCGCCCCTGCCACCGCGCAAGAGGGCGCGCTTTCGGCGCTGGCAAAGCTGAATGCCAATGCTTCGGAAATCGCAGCTGCGGGCGATGGGCTGGTGGTGACCTTATCATTAAGCCAGCCCGTGCCGTGGCGGGTGCGGGTGCTAAATGGCCCGCCGCGGCTGCTGCTGGACTTTCGCGAAGTGGATTGGTCGAACCTTGCCGATCTGCCCGTGGACAGCGATGCCATCCTTGGCCTGCGCGCGGGCGTATTTCGCCCAACATGGTCGCGCCTTGTCATCGACTTGCCGAAGCCCATGGTGGTTGCGCGCAGTGAAATGGCCACGTCAGACGCGGGGGCGCAAGTCGCCGTAACGCTGCGGGGCGCAACGGACGGCGAATTTGCCGCCGCCGCCGCCCTGCCAGAGCCGCCCGAATGGGCACTGCCCCGCGCAGCCGATCTGCCCCCCCCGCGCCTGCCCCTGTCGCAGCGCACAGGGCCGCTGATTGTGGTTCTTGACCCAGGTCATGGAGGGCTTGACCCCGGGGCCGAGCAAGGCAGCTTATCCGAGGCAAATCTTATGCTGACCTTCGCGCGCGAGTTAAAAGAGGTGTTACTGCGCACAGGCGAAGTAGAGGTCGTCCTGACCCGTGAACAAGACATCTTTGTTCCCCTAGAGGAACGCGTATCCATCGCCCGCGCCGCAGCTGGTGATGTGTTCATCTCGCTACACGCCGACGCTTTGGCCGAAGGTGCGGCAAAAGGGGCCACGATTTATTCCCTATCAGCAGAGGCCACAGACGAGGCCGCGCAAACCTTGGCCGAGCGGCACGACCGTGATGATTTGCTGGCAGGGGTGGATTTAACCGCGCAAGATGACCTTATTGCCCGTGTGCTGATCGATATGGCGCGGCTGGAAACCACCCCCCGCACGGGCCGCTTGGCGCAGGCTCTGGAAAGCGCGATCAAGGCGGCGGACATAAAGATGCACCGCAACGCGCAGCAAACGGCGGGATTTTCAGTGCTAAAATCGCCCGACATACCATCTGTTTTGCTGGAGCTTGGGTTTCTGTCATCCGATTCAGACCGCGCCAACTTGACCGACCCCGCATGGCGCGCGCGCATGGCGGATGCGATGAAGACTGGCGTTCTGGCATGGGCCGCAGCCGAGCGTGCAAGACCCCCCGCGCCCTAGGCGCAAAGACCCCCCGCGCCCTAGGCGCAAAGCCCCCCCGCGCCATAGTCGCAAGGCCACTCGCGCCAATCCAAACCCGTGCGGGATTGTCGCCGATCAGGGGTCAATAACCTGATAGTGCTTTGACCTTTTGCCCTGCCAGCCCTATAAGGCGCGGGCGCGAAAGGCCCCCTTCGGCCTGCCGCCCTGCCATTTGGGGAACCTGCGTGATCAGATTTGTTTTGGGCATCATCGGCTCGATTTTCAGCAATATCACCTTGGCGGTGTTTTTTGGCGCGGTCTCGCTTGGCGGGGTGTTTTGGGTTTATTCTGATGGGCTTCCCAGCCACGAAAGCCTTGCGCAATACGCCCCCCCCACCATCAGCCGCATCTATTCGGGCGAAGGGCGCATCATCGATGAATTTGCCCAAGAGCGCCGCCTGTTTGTGCCCAGCGAAGACATTCCAACACTGGTCAAAGACGCGTTTATTTCGGCAGAAGATAAAAATTTTTAGACCCATGCGGGCTATGATGTTACCTCGATGGCCTCGGCGCTGCGCGATGCAATCACCTCGCGCGGGGCCAATCTGCGCGGGGCGTCCACCATCACCCAGCAGGTGATGAAAAACTTTCTTCTGGACGGATCACGCAATGTGGAACGCAAGGTCAAGGAATTGATCCTTGCATCGCGCATCGAAGAAACGCTGACCAAGGACAAAATTCTTGAATTGTATTTGAACCAGATTTTTCTTGGCCAAAACAGCTATGGGGTCGCGGCGGCGGCGCAGACCTATTTCAACAAATCACTCGAAGATTTGGCCCCGCAAGAGGCCGCGACCCTTGCCGCTATGCCCAAAGCGCCGTCCGATTATCACCCCGTTGAAAACCGCGACCGGCTGATTGAGCGGCGCGATTACGTTTTGGGCGAAATGCTGCAGAACGGCTTTATCGATCAGCCCGCCTTTGACGCCGCCATTGCTGCCCCACTGCTGTCGGTGCAAAATGGCGATTATCCCGCCTACCGCCAATCACTGCCACCGCGCGATTATTTCACCGATGAAATTCGCCGCCAATTGTCGACCAGCTTTGGCGAGGAAGAGTTTTTTGGCGGCGGGTTGACCATTCGCGCCACGGCCGACCCCGAACTACAGAAAATCGCAGCCCGCGCGCTGCAAAAGGGGTTGGAAAAGTTTGACCGTAACCAGGGCCTGTGGCGCGGCACGGGTAAGACCCTGCCAGCCGAGGTTTTGGGGGATGAGGCCGCGTGGCGCAAATCCCTGTCCGACGTGGTGGATCTGCCCCGCGATGTGGCACAGTGGCAGGCGGCCGTGGTGCTGGAACTGGGCGATGATACCGCGCGGCTGGGGATTGAGGGGGAAACCTTGGGCGATCCTGTGATCCCCGCCAAAGATGTGACTTGGGCGCGCAAACTGAATGCCGACGGCGCGCGCGGGCGCACGGCGCGCGTGCCTGCCGATTTGGTGGCCGTGGGCGATGTAGTGATGGTCAAGCCGATCATGGCCGAAGATGGCAGTTTTGATCATTATTCGCTGCGCCAAGTGCCCGAAGTGCAAGGCGGCTTTATGGCGATGGACGTCAACACGGGCCGCGTTATGGCGATGCAGGGCGGGTTTTCGTACCAATCTTCGGTATTCAACCGCGCCACGCAAGCCACGCGCCAGCCTGGCAGCTCGTTCAAACCCTTTGTCTATGCGTCAGCATTGGACAGCGGCTTTACCCCCGCCACCATCGTGGTCGATGCGCCCATTGTGGTCGATACGCCGCAAGGCCTATGGACACCCAAAAACGCCAGCAACAAATTCTATGGCCCCACACCGCTGCGCACAGGGATCGAGCAGTCGCGTAACCTGATGACAGTGCGCATCGCGCAAGAGGTCACGATGGAAACCGTCGCGCTTTATGCTGAAAAGTTTTGGGTCTATTCCCCGATGCAGCCCTTTTTGGCCAACTCACTTGGCGCGCAAGAAACAACCTTGTTCAAAATGGTCGCCGCCTATTCGATGTTCGCCAATGGCGGCGAGCGGGTGGAACCCACCCTTGTTGACCGCGTGCAAGACCGCTTTGGCAAAACTGTCTACCGCCATGACAAACGCGAATGCGCCGATTGTACGGCAAATACCCTGCCCGCAGGCCAGCCCTTGCGCATCACCAGCAACCGCGAGAGGGTGATGAACGCTGTGACGGCCTATCAACTGACATCTATGCTGCAAGGGGCTATTTTGCGCGGTTCTGGCAGCGGTGTGCGCCTGCCCGTGCCCGTGGCGGGCAAAACGGGTACCACCAACGATGCCAAAGACGTGTGGTTTGTGGGATATACCTCGAACCTCGCGGCTGGCTGCTATATGGGCTATGATCAGCCGCGCAGCCTTGGGCCGGGCGCCTTTGGCGGCACGCTGTGCGTGCCGATTTTCCAAGAGTTTATGACCGAGGCGATCAAACGCTTTGGCGGCACGCAGTTCGCCGTGCCCGAGGGGGGGTATTTCCAAAAGGTTGACCGCTTTTCTGGCGCGCGCCTTGGCCCTGATGCCAGCGGTGAAAATGTGATCAATGAGTATTTCCGCACGGGCGATGAGGGGATTTTGGGCATTGATTATGTGGTCGATGGCGGCTTTGGCATGGGGCAAAATTTGCCGCTATTTGCCGTTGGGGAAAGCGACTTTTTTGGCCAAGGGTCTGATGTTG
>CAMAWZ010000088.1 GCA_945861995.1 Pseudorhodobacter antarcticus | reverse complement strand
GAGGCGGCCCTGCTGGCCGCGCCGTTTTTGGTGGGCGACAGCATCAAGGCAGTACTTGCCGCCCTGATCACCCAGTCCATCGCCAAAATGCGCCCCGACGCCCTGCTCTCGCGCGGATAATTTTTTGCGATTTTTGCAAAAAAATTTTTGCATGTTAACGACAAGTTTACACTCTGGCCTTAACCATGAACCTATCCAAACAGGTAGTCACCCATACCCTCTTGGATCACGCTGCTTGCAACACGTGAAGACCACCCACCCCAAGCACCTCGCTGGCAAAGCTGGCGAGGTGTACTTTTTAGCCCAGAACAGCACCCTGGTTCATAATGCCAAAGGGGTCTAACGCGGCCTTCACAGCGCGCATTGCGGCGATTTTGGCGGGGTCACCATAGCGGGTCAAATCATCCGTTTTTAGCCGCCCTAGCCCATGTTCGGCCGAAACAGACCCGCCCATATCATGCACAATGTCATGCACCAATGTTTTGATTTCATAACGTTTTTCTGCGTAATCGGCCGCCTTGCGCGCGGCTGATGGAAAGACGTTGTAATGTAAATTACCATCCCCCACATGGCCAAAGCAGTTGATCCGCACATCCCCTAATGCCTGCAATTCGCGCGTGGCGCGCGCGATGAATTCGGGTATGGCCGAGAGCGGCACCGAAATATCATGGCTGGATATCGCGCCTATACGGCGGTTCGCCTCGGGGATTGATTCGCGGATGCGCCACAGGGCGGCGCGCTGCGATTCGCTGGCCGCGACGATGCCATCTTCGGTTAACCCTGCGCCCAGTGCTGCGGCAAAAAGGGCTTCCAATTGCGCGGCAGCATCGCCAAGCCCCGAAGGTAGGCCAATTTCCACCAGCACCAGCCAGCCCTGCGGCGCAGTTAGGGGCACGTCCACGTCTGGCATGGTTTGGGCCAAAAAGTTCAGTCCCTGCTGACCGATGAGTTCAAAGGCGGAAATCATCCCAGAAAGCCGCCCCTCGGCCAGAGCCAAAAGATCCAGCGCTGCCGCGGGCGATGGCACAGTCAGCAAAGCGGTGGCGGTGGACGCAGGGGCAGGAAAAAGGCGCAACGCAGCGGCGGTGATAATGCCCAGCGTGCCTTCCGACCCAATGAGCAAATGGCGCAGATCATAGCCCGTGTTGTCTTTGCGCAGGCGTTTGAGCCCATTTAGTACCGACCCATCGGGCAAAACCGCCTCGATCCCCAAAACCAAATCGCGGGCATTGCCGTATCGCAACACCGCCGTGCCGCCCGCATTGGTGGCCAGATTGCCGCCAATACGGCAAGACCCTTCGGACGCCAACGACAGTGGAAAAATCCGCCCCATATCGGTGGCATGGCGCTGCACATCGGCCAAGATCATACCCGCTTCGACCACCATGCAGTTTTCAAACGGATAGCGCGCGCGCAGGCCCGTCATCCGTTCAAGTGAGATCAGCAGCGGCGCAGGCCCTGCCCCCTGCGGCATAATCTGCCCGCCCACCAGTCCCGTGCCCCCTGCAAGCGGCACTATGCCCACGCGCGCGCGCGCGCAGGCGCGGACAATCTGGGCCACCTCATCCGTGTTGGCAGGCCGCGCTACAGCCCCCGCCATGCCGTGCCAGCGCCCGCGCGGCTCGGCCAGATCGCGCGGTTCGGCCGCCCGCAGCGTGCCTTGCGGCAAAGTGCTGGACAGATGTGCGACAAAGGCAGGATCGGCAGGGTTTAGCATCGGTCCTCAGGCAGGGATGGTCGCGGCAAGTGCTGCAATCGCGCTGACAGAGGTATAATTACGCGCGGTGACGTCAAACGATTTCATTTGGCTTAGCTTTTCCGCCAGTGCCGATCGGCCAATGCCTGATGGTGCGTGCAGGTATGCCGCGCGCGGGCTAAACGTGATGCTTTCATCGCGCGCTGCAAGTGCGGTCAGGTGCGCAGCCTCATCAGGCGAAAATGGCGCGGATAGGAAATACAGATGAACCAGCGCGCCATTTGCCGCGCCATAGGCTTGATAGGGGTTGGCCGCCAGAATCGCGGCGAAATCTGCCAAAGGATAAAAGAACAGGCGCGGCGCAAAACCAAAGCGCAGTTTCATACCTGCGCTAATCGCCGCATCCATATCCGCATCACCGCCCGCAAACACCACATTGCCGCTTTGGATATGGGTTTGCACATGGGTCAGCCTCAGTTCGGTGAGATACTGGCGAAATTCGGGCATCGGAAGGCGGTTCGCCCCGCCTACATTCACGCCGCGCAGTAGTAGAATTTTAATATCGTTCATAAATTTACCTCAAGGGGCGGCCCCCAAAGCGCGCCGTTGCAGGGGCTTACCCCACATCCGTGCGCCCGCGCCGATCGCCCCGAAGGTTTGCGTATAGCACATGGTTGCGCCAGCGCCCGTCAATTTGTAGATAAGATTGCGCTACGCCTTCATATTTGAACCCGCACTGTTCCAGAACCCCGCGCGAGGCCGCATTTTCAGGCAAACAGGCGCTTTCCAGCCGCGAAAGGTCTAGCTTGGTAAAGGCGAAATGGCACAGCGCCTGCACGGATTCGCGCATATAACCTTGGCGCGCATGGCGCGCGCCGATCCAATAGCCAATCGTGCCCGCTTGGGCAGGGCCGCGGCGGATATTATCCAGGGTGATCGCCCCCAGCAGTGCATTATCGGCGCGGCGAAAGATAAACAGCGGCACTGCCGTTCCCTGCGCCTCGGCCTTGGCGGCCCAAGCCACGCGCGCGGTAAAGGCGCGGCGGGAAAGGTGATCCCCGCTCCATGTCGGCTCCCACGGGGTCAGGTGGGCGGTTGAGGCAAGCCGTTCCTGCGTCCATGCGCGAAAATCACTGTGCTGCGGCAGGCGCAGCACCAGCCTTTCGGTGTTTAAAATAGGGCGGCGGCGAAACATTAGGCTGCCAAGCGTGCACGCATAGCATCCAAATCTGGCGCCTTTGACACAGGGCCATACAGCGCCAAAGCCTGATCTGCCGCTGGTACCTCGCCCGCATAGCGGCGCAAATCATCCAAGCTGACGGCATCGATTTTGGCAACAGATTCGTCAATATCTGGCACACGGCCATAGATTGCCAACAAACGCGCAATACGCTCGGCACGCGACGATGGGCTTTCCAGCCCCATCAGCATCCCTGCCTTGATTTGGGCGCGCGCACGCGCCAATTCGGCCGAACTGATGTCATCGGCCGCGCGCTTTAATTCGTCGGCGCATAGGTTCATCAGATCGCCAATATCAGCAGCCGAAGTGCCTGCATACAGCGTGATCTGGCCCGCGTCCTCATAGGCGCCCGATTGGGTAAAGATTGAATAGCACAGGCCCCGTTCTTCGCGAATTTTCTGGAACAGGCGCGAAGACATGCCCCCGCCCATCACGGTGGCGTAAATCTGCGCGGTATGCACATCGGGGTGGCGATAGCTGGGCGCATCAAAAGCCATCGCGAAATGCACTTGTTCCAGCTTTTTCACCTCGCGGCGCATTGCGCCTGTGAATTTCGCGGGCTGGAAACTGGCCGCTGGAATGGCAGGCAAATGGCCAAACAGCGCGATTGTTTGGGCTACTATTTCATCATGATCCACTGCGCCTGCCGCAGACAAGATCATCTGCGCGGGGCCGTAATGGGCTTTGATAAACCCTTGCAAATCATCGCGGCTGAAATTGGACACCCGTTCTTCTGGCCCCAAAATCGTGCGGCCAAAGGATTGATCGGGGTAGGACACCTCTTGCAGCCAATCGAAAATGATATCGTCGGGCGTGTCCAGTGACTGGCCGATTTCCTGCAAAATCACGCCGCGCTCGACCTCAATTTCCGCCGGGGCAAAGGCGGGATCCAGCACGATATCGCCAATCACATCCAGCGCAAGGCCCACGTCCGCCTGCAACACACGGGCATAATAGGCTGTCATCTCGCGCGAGGTGTAGGCATTGATGTAACCGCCAACATCTTCGATTTCTTCGGCAATTTGCAGGGATGTGCGGCGCGTGGTGCCCTTAAAGGCCATATGTTCCAGAAAATGCGCAATACCGTTTTGCGATGCCGTTTCGTGCCGCCCGCCCGCCATCACCCACACCCCAACCGAGGCAGATTTCAACCCAGGCATGGTTTCGGTCACAATGCGAAAGCCATTGGGCAGGGTGGTTAGGCGCGTGGCATTAGGCAAGATCAACGGGCGATCCTTTCACGGATAAGCGATTGCAGCGCGGCCAAATCGTTTGGCACGCGGGTCATACGTTCGGGGCGATCAAACAAGTCGCCCATGCGGGTTGGCAGTGCGGGGCGCACATCAATAGCGCGCTGCACCGCATCGGGAAACTTGGCGGGATGCGCTGTGGCCAGCGTAATCATCGGGACGCTTCCCTGATGGTCCATCGCCACATGCACGCCTACGGCGGAATGAGGGCACAGCACCTCGCCCGTGGTGGCAAAGCTGTTTTGGATCGTGGCCAAAGTCTGATCTTCGCTGCACGCGCCCGATGCGAACGTATCGCGCAAGCGTTCCAGCGCACCCACTGAAATGGCAAACCCGCCTGTGGTTTTTAACTCATCCATCAGCGCCGCAATCGCAGCCCCATCCGCGCCATAGGCATAGTACAGCGCGCGTTCAAAATTGGACGAGACTTGAATATCCATCGATGGGCTGATCGAGGGGCGCACCCCCGTGCCGTGATAGCCGCCCGATTTTATCGCGCGATCCAAAATGTCATTTTGGTTGGTGGCAATGACCAGCTTTTCAATCGGCAGGCCCATTTGGCGGGCGATGTAGCCCGCAAAAATATCGCCGAAATTCCCTGTCGGCACGGTAAAGGACACGGGCCTATGCGGCGCGCCAAGGCTGACCGCGGCATAGAAATAATAGACTACTTGCGCCAGCACGCGCGCCCAGTTGATGCTGTTGACCCCCGCAAGGCGCACGCCGTCGCGAAATGCGAAATCATTGAACATATCTTTGACGCGGGCTTGGGCATCATCAAAGTCGCCGTCCATCGCAAGGGCGTGAACGTTTGCCTCAACAGGCGTGGTCATTTGGCGGCGCTGCACATCGGATACGCGGCCATGTGGATACAAAATGAACAAATCCACATTGGCCAGCCCGCGAAACGCCTCCATCGCGGCTGATCCCGTATCGCCCGAGGTCGCCCCCACAATAGTAATACGCTGCCCCGATTTGGCCAAGGATGCCTGCATCATCTGGCCAATCAACTGCATGGCAAAATCTTTAAACGCCAGCGTGGGGCCGTGGAACAATTCCAGCAAGAAATGGTTCGCGCCCAGTTGCACCATTGGCGCGCGGGCAGCGTGGCCAAAACCTTTGTAGGCGGCGGCGATCAGGCCCTTAAACTCGGCATCCGTAAACGCATCACCGAGGTAGGGGCGCATCACGGCAAAGGCGGTATCTTCATAGCTTGCCCCTGCCAGCGCGGCGATTTGCGCTGTGGTCAGCTGCGGGATGGTTTCGGGCAGATACAGCCCGCCATCGCGGGCAAGGCCCGTCATCATCGCCTGTTCAAATGTCAGAATCGGGGCCGCACCCCGCGTGGAAATATAGCGCATTATGCCCGCCCCTTACTTGCGCCGCTGCGTATACGCCAGATCAACGCCACTGTCATCACCGCCCACGTGGCCGCCAGCAGGAACCATGTTATAGCATAACCCCAATGATCGTTGGGGATCGTGCTGCTGTCCACAGGGCGCGGAATAATCCCATCCCCAGTATCCGCGCGCGCCACAATTAGCAGGGCTTCGGTGCCCAGTTGTGCCGCCATGCCAGCCACATCGCGGGCAAACCACAGGCCCGTTTTCGCATCGGGCGGGGGGGTGTAGGGGGTGGTTTCGTCTGGCCAATGCAGATTGCCGTCGATCTTGGCAGCCGTCACAGTCAACAACTTGGCCTTATCCTGATCGGGCAGAAAACCGCGATCCACCATGATGCGGCGATCATCATCGGTTTGCAGCACGGCAATCACCTGCACGCCGCCGCCCACATCTGCCATGCCCGAAATGACAAAAAGCCGCTCGCCGGTAAAGCGCCCTTGCGCAAAAACGGGGCGGTATTTGTCATCGGCGGGGTTGGGCGCGGCGGGCAGGGCCTGCGCCGCGCCCATCAGCCGCGCATTGATATCGGCGAGAATTGCTGCCTTCCACTGCATCCGCTGCACCTGCCATATGCCCAGCGACAGCAGCACACCAATGCCCACAAGCCCCAGAAGGATCGGAAAGATATATCGGCGCATGGATTGGCCCCAAAGCAAAAACGCGGGCCAATTCTGGCCCGCGCCTGAAGAAGTTCAAAGGTTTTATTGGCCCCAGACGTAAACGGCGGCGAACAAGAACAGCCAGACCACGTCCACAAAATGCCAATACCAAGCGGCGGCTTCAAAGCCTACATGGCGTTCTGGCGTGAAATCGCCCTTGATCGCGCGGATCAGACAGACAGTCAAAAAGATCGTCCCGATCAGCACATGAAAGCCGTGGAACCCTGTGGCCATGTAGAAGTTGGCAAAGAAAATCTCGCCGGAGAATGACCAGCCTTCGGCCACAAGATGTGCATATTCGTAGATTTGCAGGGCTGTAAAGGCAGCGCCCAAGACGATGGCGATGGCAAGGCCGTTGATCAGATCACGGCGGTTGTTTTCGTGCACCAATGCATGGTGCGCCCATGTCACCGCGCAGCCCGACAGCAGCAAAATCAGCGTGTTCATCAGTGGCAAATGCCATGCGTCCACAGGGATAATCTCGGGCTTGATATAGGCCGTGCCTTCGTAGGTTTCCATCGGATACATGGCGTGTTTGAAGAACGACCAGAACCATGCCGCAAAGAACATCACTTCAGACATGATAAACATGATCACGCCATAGCGCAGGCCAATGCGCACCACGGGTGTATGATCGCCCACGCGCGATTCCGCCACCACTTCTGACCACCACGCATACATGGTGTACAAAACGCCGGCAAAGCCGATCAGCCCCATCCAAGGCCCATTGTCGTGCATCCAAAGCACCGCGCCAAATAGCATGAAAAAGGCCGAGACTGCGCCAAACAAAGGCCAGATCGAGGGGGGCAGAATGTGGTAATCGTGGTTCTTGGCGTTGGCCATGGTCGTCTCCCTTTGGTCTTAGTTTAGGGTTTTTGTGGGCGCGGGTGCGGCGGGGGCATAAAGCGCCGCCTGCTCGTCCGTCAGCGGGGTTTGGTGGAACGTATAGGATAGCGTGATTTCTTCGATCTGGCTTGCTTCTTCGTGATCCATAATGGCGGGATCCACAAAGAAAGAAACGGGCATTACAATCCGCTCGCCCGGTTGCAAGATTTGCTCGGTAAAGCAGAAACACTGAATTTTGATGAAATACAGGCCCGCCTGGTCTGGCATGACGTTATAGCTGGCGGTACCTGCAACGGGTTTGTCGGTGGGGTTATACGCCTCGTAAAAGGCAAGGCCATTTTCGCCAATGCGCAAGGTCATCTCAACTTGCTGGGCCTTGAATTCCCAAGGCATCCCCGCCTCGCGCGAGGCGTCAAAGCGCACTTTGACGGTACGATCCAAAATCACATCGGGGGCCACTTCTGCCACACCCGTTGTGCCGCCGTAACCAGTGACCCGGCAGAACCAATCGTAAAACGGCACGGCGGCAAAGCTAAGCGATAGCATCAGCGCTGCCACCAATGCCAAAACGGCGGCGGTTTTTTTGGGGTTGTTGCCTGTCTGGGTCATGGTGTCACCTTCGCATTTTGATCGGCCTCAATTAGCTGGGTCGACCCTAAACCGCCCGGCGCATCCATAGCATGGGGCGCCATGCCGCGCGTCACTTTGACCACAGTCAGCGCCATGACCAAAATCACAAACCCTACCAGGAGCAGCCCAACGCCCAGATTGCGGCCCCAGCGGCGATGGTGGATTTCATGTTCGACTTGCAGGCCCATGATCTACCACCCAAATCCCAATGAAATACCTGCTGCGCGCAGGGCCGCATCGGCCAAAAGGGCCGCGAAATGGGCGAACAAGTAGATCAGCGAAAAGCGGAAGAATGCTTTTTCGACCTTATACTTATCTGCCTCGGCCACCGCTTCTGCGCGCCGCCAAATGCGGTATGCGCCGCGCAGAAACTCTGCGTTCAGCAGCACCGCCACGGCCAAATAGATCGGCCCCCCGATCGAGGTAAAGCCCAGCCACAGTGCGAAAGGCACAAGCAAAATAGTATAGACCAAAATATGCAGCCGTGTCGATTTGCGGCCGTGGGTTACAGTCAGCATGGGCACGCCTGCGGTATGGTAATCTTCCTTCATAAACAGCGCCAGCGCCCAGAAATGCGGCGGTGTCCACATGAAGATCAGCATGAACATCAGGCACGCCTCAACCGAAACGCTACCCGTCGCCGCAACCCAGCCCACCATGGGCGGAAAGGCCCCTGCCGCGCCGCCTATCACGATGTTTTGCGGCGTTAGCCGCTTTAACCACATCGAATACACCACGGCATAGAAGAAAATCGTAAAGGCCAGCAAGGCTGCCGCCACGGCATTGGTGGCAAGCCACAGCATCACCACCGAAATACCCGACAAAGTGGCGCCAAGGCCCAGCGCCTCGCCGCCTTGAATGCGACCCGATGGCACGGGGCGGTTCATCGTGCGGCGCATCTTTGCGTCAATATCCGCATCCCACCACATATTCAGCGCGCCCGAGGCCCCTGCCCCCAGCGCAATGAATAAAATCGCGGCAAACGACTCAACCGGGTGCAACTGCACAGGTGCCACCAGCAGCCCAACCAGCGCCGTAAACACCACCAGAGACATAACGCGCGGCTTTAAAAGCTGCACGAAATCGCCAAAACTGGGTTCGGCTGGCGTTGGAATATCAATCGACCGTAGGTCGGTCATGCTGATCTCACTTTACAAAAGCCGCTG
>CAMAWZ010000087.1 GCA_945861995.1 Pseudorhodobacter antarcticus | reverse complement strand
CTGTATGGCAATTTAGTCGCCGCCTAATCGATGTGGTTTTGTTGCCCTGCGACAGCATAGATGACACAAAGTTCCTCGCATCCTGCCGAAGATAGGCATCGACAGAAATGTCACCTGACAACGCTGCCAACATTTTGACAGAGCTTATGGTTGGATTTTCTTGTATCCCCTTCAATGCCACATATTCATCTGCGATCTCTGACAGTTTTCTGGGCCTGGTGTTTGTTGCGCCCAAAAGAGAAAGCAGGTTCACAGCAGTTCCTACGTCCTCTTGCTGCCAAATTGCGTCAAGTCTTTGTGTAAGAAGGTCAGCACTTGCTTCGTCGTCCAGCCTGATACGGATCGTCTTGCCATATGAAACTTGAGCATGAGCAGGAACTCTTCTGTTGTAATAGAGGTTTCCATCGCGTCTGACTGTGTGCTTTTGTTGTCCAGATGTATGCATATTGTTACGCCTCAAATTGCCTAAGCCATTGAGAAACATAATATATGTGGAGGTTTTGGAGCGGGCAGCGGGAATCGAACCCGCGTCTTTAGCTTGGAAGGCTAAGGTCTTACCATTACACAATGCCCGCATTGCATCCGTCATAGCACCCGCGCGCGGGATGCTCAAGCGGGGATTGGGTCTATCAGGTGCGCACCTGACGCGCGGTTGGAATTCACTTCGACCCCAACGCGGTGGCTTTGGATCACCCCATCACTGGCCCGCATCAGCCGTGCTGCGCCATACCCTGCCTCGCCCAGCCACAGCGGCCAATCGGCGGGGTCAAGAATAACGGGTTCGCGGTCATGGATATGGGCCATGTCGGGGCCTGCCTCGGTTGTGACAACTGCGAGGGTGTCTAACTCGCCCCAGCGCTGCCACAGCGCGGCAAAGGCAAAGGGCGCGCCATCCTTGCGCGTGATATGCCACGGCAGGCGGGTTTTATCTGGCCCCGCCGACCATTCGTAAAACCCGCTCGCGGGCAGGATGCAGCGGCGCGCACGGACCGCGTCGCGGAAGGCGGGTTTGACGGCCACGGTATCGGCGCGGGCATTGATGATCAGCGGGCCACCCGAGGCGGATTTATACCACGCGGGGATAAAGCCCCAGCGCATGGGGCGCAGATGACGGGCCGCGCCGTCTGTCACCGCTGCCACCATTTGCGTGGGGCACAGATTGTAATTCGGCCCCTGCGGCAGATCGTTCGCCAGCGCCGCGCCAAACAGGCGCGCCATGGCTTCAGTTGGGTGGGTTATGGTCAGCCTGCCGCACATGGGGGCAATACTAGCGCCATTTTCCATTGACCAAAAGCCTGCTCTTGGGCAAAAGGCGCATATGATCATTTACAAAATTTTCCGCCGCCCCGAATGGGACGAGATGCGCGCACAGGGACAAACGCTTGGCGCGCCTGTGGATTTGGCCGATGGCTATATCCATTTTTCGGCGGCTCCAGAGCTGGCCGAAACTGCCGCCAAATGGTTCGCAGGCCAAAGCGATTTGGTGCTGCTGGCCATTGATACCGCCCAGCTTGGCGATGATCTAAAATGGGAGCCCGCGCGCGGCGGCGTTCTGTTTCCGCATCTCTACCGCGCCCTGACCATGGCGGACGTGGTCTGGGACAAATCCCTGCCGCTTGGCGCATCGGGCCATATCTTTCCCGAAGGTGTGTTTTGACCCTGTACGAGCGGCTTGGCCTGCGCGCGTTGCACCTGATGGATCCAGAGGTGGCGCATGGGGCCTCGCTGCGTGCGCTGCGCGCGGGGCTGGTGCCGCTTGCAGGGCAAGTGACATCGCCGCGCCTTGGCTGCACGCTGGCGGGTATGGCGCTGACGAACCCTGTCGGGCTTGCGGCGGGGTATGACAAAAACGCCGTGGCGATTGCGCCGCTATCGCGTGCAGGGTTTGGTTTTATCGAAGTGGGGGCCGCCACGCCGCGCCCACAGGATGGCAATGCAAGGCCGCGCTTGTTTCGGCTGGCGGCCGATCGCGCGGTGATCAATCGCTTTGGGTTTAACAATCAAGGGGCAGACGCGATTGGCGCGCGTTTGGCGGCGCGTTCGCGCGGGACTGTTCAAGTGGGCCTGAACCTTGGTGCCAACAAAGACAGCGCAAGCCGCGCTGCCGATTTTGCCGCCGTACTGGCCATCTGCGGCGCGCATGTGGATTTCGCCACGGTGAATGTTTCGTCCCCCAACACCGAAAAGCTGCGCGACTTACAGGGGCCTGCCGCCCTGACGGCGCTGCTGGCGCAGGTGATGCAGGCGCGGGGCGAACTTGCGCGGCCCATTCCGATTTTTCTGAAAATCGCCCCTGATTTGAACACCGACGAGCTCGCGCACATTGCCGAAGTGGCATTGGGCGCGGGCATTCATGGCATTATCGCCACCAACACAACGCTGTCGCGCGAAGGTCTGACTTCACCAGGCAAAGACCAGAACGGCGGGCTTTCTGGCGCACCACTTTTTGAAAAATCGACCCGCGTTTTGGCGCAACTCTCCCAGTTAACGGGCGGCAAACTGCCGCTGATTGGCGTGGGCGGGATATCCAGTGCAGATCAGGCCTATGCCAAAATCCGCGCGGGGGCCAGCGCGGTGCAACTGTATTCAGCGCTGGTTTATCAGGGGCTGTCCTTGGTGCCCCACATCGCGCGCGGGCTTGACGCGTTGTTGGCACGTGATGGCTTTGCAAACGTTGCTGACGCTGTCGGCACGGCGCGCGGCGATTGGCTTTAGCTTCCTAACTCCCCAAATATCTTGGGGGGTGAGCGCAGCGAGGGGGGCAAAGCCCCCTTTCCGCCGCCGCAATCCCGCGCTACATCTAAGCCAAACAGGGAGCGCGCAATGGAAGACGGTATCAACAGCTTTATGACAGGCCCAGACGAGCAGGGCCGCTTTGGCAAATTTGGCGGGCGGTTTGTGTCCGAAACTTTGATGCCGCTGATCCTTGATCTGGAAGAGCGTTACGAATTTGCCAAAACCGATCCGACGTTTTGGGCCGAAATGGATTGGCTGTGGAAACATTATGTGGGCCGCCCGTCGCCTTTGTATTTCGCCGAGCGTCTGACCAACCACTTGGGCGGCGCAAAGATTTACATGAAGCGCGACGAACTAAATCATACGGGCGCACATAAGATCAACAACGTTCTAGGTCAGATCATTTTGGCGCGCCGCATGGGCAAGACGCGCATTATCGCCGAAACAGGGGCGGGGCAGCACGGCGTGGCGACCGCCACGGTTTGCGCCAAATTCGGGCTGCAATGCGTGGTTTACATGGGCGCGCATGATGTCGAACGCCAAGCGCCCAACGTGTTTCGCATGAAGCTGCTTGGGGCCGAGGTTATTCCCGTCACCTCGGGCCGCGGCACGTTGAAAGACGCAATGAATGACGCGCTGCGCGACTGGGTGACGAATGTGCGCGATACGTTTTATTGCATTGGCACAGTCGCAGGCCCGCATCCCTATCCTGCAATGGTGCGCGATTTTCAGTCCATCATCGGCAAAGAAGTGCGCTGGCAACTGGCCGAGCAGGAAGGCGAGGGCCGCCTGCCAGACACTATCATTGCGGCTATTGGCGGCGGCAGCAATGCTATGGGATTGTTCTATCCGTTCTTGGATGATCCATCTGTGAATATCATTGGCGTGGAAGCGGGCGGTAAGGGCGTTGATGCGCGCATGGAGCATTGCGCATCCCTGACAGGCGGACGCCCTGGCGTTTTACACGGCAACCGCACGTATTTGTTGCAAGACCCCGATGGCCAAATTTTGGAAGGCTTTTCAATTTCTGCAGGGTTGGACTATCCTGGCATTGGCCCAGAACATTCTTGGCTGCACGATATGGGCCGCGCAAAATATGTGTCCATCACCGATGCCGAGGCGCTGGAGGCGTTTCAACTGTCGTGCAAACTGGAAGGGATCATCCCTGCGCTGGAACCAGCCCATGCGCTGGCTCATGTGATGAAGATTGCGCCAAACCTGCCAAAAGACCATATCATTGTGATGAACATGTGTGGGCGCGGGGATAAAGACATCTTCACAGTCGCTAAACATTTAGGATTTGATATGAAAGTGTAGCTCTGATATACTTTCGCTTATATCTTTAATATGCTGATGAAATATAAGCGGATATGAGTGACATGAAGAAAAGTGGTATCGTTGCGGCGGCAGTTCTTGCGCTGTCACTTCCTAACTTTGCGATGGCCGACTCGCTGCACGAGCCAAGCATTTTCGGTGACGATGCTGATGGCGCGGACATTTCGGTCCAGTTGGATGAAGATGTCGCAGAAGATGCTTCTGACGAAGATAACACTGGCTTGGGCGTTGGCGATGAAAATGACATCGCCGAAGGCGAAGACACATCTGTCACAGCAACGGATGACGGGGATGGGCCGATTTATGTTGAATTCGCATCCGGCAGTGGGCCAGTGCAGCACGATGACGAGCCTGTTACTGCACAACCCGGCTTAGGCAATTCTGCACAGCTATCGGATGTGGCGGATAGGTTTGACCCAACGCTTGGCATCAATGTGCGTGACAAGGTTGCCGTATCAGCACAATGCGCAATTTTGTTGGACTCTCGCCAAACCTATCAGATCTTTTTCAAGCTGTACTGCGACTGATTTTGCCGATTTCCCAAACAGGACTGGCGCGCTGACTGGCGCGCTTTTTTGTGACTTACCCAGCCACCAAACCCGCCAAATCCAGCGGCATATCTTGGTAAAAGTAGTTTGGCTTTAGCACCTCTTTGTGGAAGGTTTTGCTATGCCAAATCCAAGACAAGTTTGATGACATCGGCGGGGTGATCCATGACCAGTCGCCGTAAACCTTGCGCCCTTGTGCCTGCTCGCGGGTGCAAAACTTTTGAAAGCTGCCTGACAAGGCATGGTGATCCATGATGCGCACCCCATCTGCGGCAAAGGAATGCAAAACCGCGCGGTTCAATTCGACCAAGGCTTGATCGCGCCACAGCGGGTTTTTGTGGCTTGTGTCCAGCCCCAAAGCTGCAGCCACTTCGGGTAGCGCGTTGTAGCGCAGGGGATCGGCCAAGTTAAAACTGCCAATCTCGGTGCCTTGGTAGACACCGCTGGACGGGGCTGCGGTAAACTGCACGCCGCCCATATCCAGCGCCATGTTTGCCACAGCGGGCAAGGCAAACCATTGCAGGCCAAGCGCCGCGATAGCCGCGCAATCAGGATGCCGGATTTTGACGGAAAGTATCTTTTCGGGCGGAATTTCAAAAAGCTGGGGCGCGTCTTCGCCAATGCGCAACACCAAGGGCAGAACGTCAAACGGCGTACCTGCGCCCTTCCAGCCAAGCTTTTTGGCCAGCCGTGTCAAGCCAATGTTCTTGGGATCACCCAGAATACTGCCATCTGATTGCACATGCCCCGCATAAAGAGTCAATTGGCCGTTCAGGATGCGCATTTTGGGGCCATCAGTGGTGAAGATGGTGATCGCAGGGCGAATATCACCTCCATTTGTCGCCCAATCGATATGATCAAGTATCGCCAAATACATCTCGCCCGCAGTGCGGGCCGCGCGCGCATCGAATACCTTCAGCGATGGCCAAAACATACGCCCTACGCAGCGCACCGAATTGCGCCAAGCCAGTCGCGCACCAAAGGTAAGTTCGTCGGAGCTTGGTTGCCAAGTGCCCGTGCGGGCAAAGCCGCAGCGCAGGCGATCCAAGCGCTGCGCTAAACCTTGCGCGCCGCCCGTCTCGTCCGCGATTTGGCGCAGAAACGATTCGGCCTCGGCCATAGGCTGCAAGGTCGGTTGCAACGAAAACATTCCCTTGCCGCGCGGCACTTTGATTGGTTTTATCGCGCCGCCAGCCGCACCTGAAATTGGGCAGGCGCTGCGCATAAGCCCTTCTTGCCTATCGTCCTTGAAGGGCGGCTGATACATGTCCATTTGTTGCATCTTGCATCCCCTTTTCAAGCAGCAGCGACCACGAACTGCCCCGCCGCACGCGATGTTTCTTGAGATAAAGCTTCGAAGCTCTTGGATGCATGATTGCATAGAAATTGTCTAAAATTAAACTTAAGCGCGAAAATATCGGTGGATAACTGCCGATGCGTGTTTGCCCAGTTGGCGCGAAATGGCCCCAAACTGCGCCGTAAACTTTGGTTTATGGCTGCAAACCTTTTGTATAGGCTTGGTGAAATAAACTTGGGTTCAATAGCAGCGGGCGAAATTCTGGGGCTTGGTCGTCTTACCGCAACCTAGGCAGGCCGCGAACGGCGCAATACGAAGCGGATTTGCACCTATGTTAAACCCAACCACTTGAAAGGATAGACCATGACACTGAAACGCAATCTGATGCTGGCCACGGCCTTTGTTTTGACCGCGCATATGGCCCAAGCGCTGACCGCCAACGAATTGGCTGCAAGATACCAATCGGAAGGTTACAGCAATATTTCGGTTCGCGCGGGCCTGACACAGATCAAAATTGAAGCCTACAAAGATGGCCAAAAGGTCGAAGTCATTTATGACGCGGCCACGGCCACGATTTTGAAGCAGGAAAGCGAAGCGGTTGGCACCCTAGCAAATCCCAACCAAGGCCCGCGCATACGCGACGTTGGCCGCGATTTTCTGAGCGTTGGCGACGACGATGAAAGCGACGATGACAGTGATGATGACAGCGACGACGACAGTAATGATGACAGCGACGATGATAGCGATGACGACAGCGACGACGACAGTGATGATGACAGCGATGATGATAGCGATGACGAAGATGATGACTCTGAAGACGACGACACAGACGGCGACGACGACTGATCTTTTCTAATCGACGCGGCAGCAGACCCGTGGCCCGTGCCACTGGGTCTGTTTTGCTAAACTGTGCAATCCAGCACCTGTCCCAGAGGGCAAGTATGAAAAACGCTTTTGCAGCCATTTTTGCGCTTGGCCTGGTTTGGCAGGCCACGCCTTTATATGCACAAAATTACGAACAGGCGATTTTGGCGCAATTGCGTCAGGACGGATATGAACAGATTACGGTAACCACCACCCTGCTTGGCCGCATTCGGATTGTGGCAGACGGCGCGCAGGGGCAGCGAGAAATCGTGCTAAACCCCCGTACTGGCGAGGTGTTGCGCGATGTCTTGTTATTGGCCAGCCTAGCTGATGACGGCGGTTCGAGGGGCGGCAGATCTGGTGGATCTGGGTCATCGGGCAACGATGACGATGATGACAACGACGACAATGATGACAATGATGACGACAGCGACGACACCGATCGCGACGACAAAGACGATGATGCGAACGAGGACGACGATGATGACGACGGCGGCAAAGGCCGCGGGGGCGATGATGACTGAGCTATGTTTGCATCAGGTGTAAAGTGCGAAAGCCGATTTTCATCATTGCAATTTTGATTGTTCAGACCCTTTGTGCGCTGTTTTTTGTTTCCGATATTCTATCGGTATTCTTTGGCTTTTCCACAACGCCGCTACCATGGGAGCTGCGCGAAGTGATGCAGATTTTTGCGGCCTTTGGTTTGGTTGTGGGGGTGGTTTTGGGTGCTGTTTTGCTGCGCCTTGCCACGGCTGATCGGCGCCGCGCCGAATTGCAACTGCGCCGCGCCTCAAGTGCGTTTATGCAGCTTTTGGCCGAACGCATGGCTGAATGGGGCCTAACCCCGGCCGAGCGCGACGTGGCGCTGTTTGCGATTAAGGGCATGTCGACGGCTGAAATTGCGGCGCTGCGTGCGACGTCGGAAGGTACGATCAAGGCGCAGACGAACGCAATTTATCGCAAGGCTGGCGTTACGGGCCGCGCGCAGCTTATTTCGCTGTTTATCGAAGATCTGATCGATAAAGACGCCGTCACATCAACGATTGATCCTAGCAGTTCTTCGAAAGACGAACCGGTTTTGGGATAAGCCCGAACAAAACTGGCCCGAAATCATTTTTCGGGGGCCAAAAGTCGTCCATAAATGCGCACAAACTTTCGTTGATGCCCGCTATTTGTCTGCGTAGTTTCCCCCATAAACCTATGAGGTATCTTAATCAACCTTTGGCGGATAGACCAAACGCGAAACTCCAGCAACCTAAGCGGGCCGAACGCAAAACGACTTCGCTCGACGCGTCGGCTGTCAATAGCAATGGAGTATGTAAAATGAAGACTACTGAACTGAAGCGGACTGTTCTCCTTGGTGGTGCGTGCCTTTTATCGGCGCTGTTGGTTTCCACGGCAAGCTTTGCAGATGATGCATCGCCTGTTGATCCTGATGAATGTGTTGAGGTTACATTGGCCGAGGTTGAAGCCGTAAGTAACCTTAAAGCACCTGTGGAGATTACCGAAGTTGAAGCGCTGGATAACGGTAAAGCACCTGCGGAAATTACCGAGGTTGAAGCGCTGGATAACGGCAAAGCACCCGCGGAAACTACCGAGGTTGAAGCGCTGGATAACGGCAAAGCACCCGCGGAGATTACCTTTGAAAACTGGACAGACGAAGTCGCCATCGGAAAAGTGATCGAAATTTACGTTGATCTTGAAGATGACGCTTTCAACAGGGCGGAAAATACCATCGACGAGTCTGCCAGAGCGAGCGAGGCGGGAGCCGAGTTCACGATCGGCAACGACATCGCCGCAGTTGGCAATTCATCCAGCCAAATGACGCAAGATGAATGCCTGCGGATGTTCCCGCAGAGTGAAAAACTATGTGCAACTTTCGAGTGAGTGATTAACCCTATGGGCGCTGGTCTGTTCTTCCTAAAGTGGATTACAAATGCCACTGTTGGAATCACAACCAGCGCCCATAACTGACCACGGCAGCTTGGAGGAAGCACAATGAAATCGATCATCTGCAGCATTTTGCTGAGCTTTGGGTTGGCAAGCGCGTCTTGGGCGCTGACGACAGAGGAAAAATTTATTGTCGGGCTTCAGGCGCAAGGGTTCAAGAT
>CAMAWZ010000086.1 GCA_945861995.1 Pseudorhodobacter antarcticus | reverse complement strand
TCTGGCGCACCGTCAATCTGGTCATAGGCGCGGAATTCGCCGAAATACTTGGTGATAGCCGCCGTCAGCGTCGTCTTGCCGTGGTCAACGTGACCAATCGTGCCGATGTTAACGTGCGGTTTGTTACGTTCAAACTTTGCCTTTGCCATAATGGCCTCCTATTTTGCATCGATGTGGCGGCATGCCGCCCTACAAGGGTGGTAGGGCGAGGGGCAAGCCCCTCGCCACACCGGTTAAGCGTATTTCTTTTGGATTTCGTCCGAGATGTTCTGTGGAACGGCATCGTAATGGTCGAATTCCATCGCAAAGGTCGCCCGACCCGAAGTCATCGAGCGCAGGGTGTTGATGTAACCGAACATATTTGCCAGTGGCACCATCGACGAGATCACGTTGGCATTGCCACGGCTGTCTTGACCCGTGACCATACCCCGACGCGACGTCAAATCGCCAATCACGCCGCCCGTGTATTCTTCGGGCGTCACGACTTCGACCTTCATGATCGGTTCCAGCAGCTTTGCACCAGCCTTTTTCAGACCTTCGCGCATCGCCGCGCGCGAGGCAATTTCAAACGCCAGAACCGAAGAGTCGACGTCATGGTAGGCGCCGTCGATCAGGGCCACTTTGAAATCGATCACAGGGAAGCCTGCCAGCGGGCCCGAGTCCATAACCGACTTGATACCCTTTTCGACGCCGGGAATGTATTCCTTTGGCACCGAACCACCGACAACTTTTGCCTCGAAGGAATAGCCTTCGCCTGGCTGGGTTGGCGAGATGATCAGCTTGACGCGCGCGAATTGACCCGTGCCACCCGTTTGTTTCTTGTGGGTGTAGTCAATTTCATACTCGTTCGAAATCGTCTCGCGGTAAGCCACCTGCGGTGCACCGATATTTGCCTCGACTTTGAATTCGCGGCGCATACGGTCAACCAAGATGTCCAAGTGAAGTTCGCCCATGCCCTTCATGATGGTTTGGCCCGATTCGATATCGGTTTCCACACGGAAGGATGGATCTTCTGCAGCCAGACGAGCCAGCGCGATGCCCATTTTCTCTTGGTCAGCCTTGGTTTTCGGCTCGACCGCGATTTCGATCACGGGCACGGGGAAGGTCATGGTTTCCAAAACCACTGGCGCGGCTGGATCGCACAGCGTGTCGCCCGTTGTGGTTTCTTTCAAACCGCCCAGCGCAATAATGTCGCCTGCAAACGCTTCGGAAATTTCCTCGCGTTCGATGGCGTGCATCATCATCATACGGCCAACGCGCTCTTTGCGCTGCTTGGTCGCGTTCATCATCGCGTCGCCCTTGGCCAATTTGCCCGAATAGATGCGGGTAAAGGTCAAGCTGCCCACAAAGGGGTCGTTCATGATCTTGAAAGCCAGCGCCGAGAACGGCTGCTCATCATCTGCCGAGCGCGCGATATTGCGGGTTTCGGTCTCGTCACCAGGGGCGAACCCTTCGTAAGGAGGCACGTCCAGCGGGCTTGGCAGATAGTCGATCACAGCGTTAAGCAGGGGCTGCACGCCCTTGTTCTTAAAGGCCGAACCTGCAAACACAGGGATAAAGTCAATCGCCAAGCAGCCCTTACGGATCAGCGCGCGCAGGACTTTTGGTTCAGGCTCTTTGCCATCAAGATAGGCTTCCATGGCAGCGTCGTCTTGGCCAACAGCCGTTTCCAGCAGGTTCAAACGCCATTCGTCGGCCATGTCTTTCAGGTCTGCACGGATCGGCTGACGCACCCATGATGCGCCCAGATCTTCGCCCTCGTAGACCCACTCTTCCATGGTCACAAGATCGATGATGCCTTCCAGCTTGTCTTCTGCGCCGATGGGCAAAGCCACGGGCACAGCGTTTGCGCCCGTGCGGTCTTTGATCATTTTCACGCAGTTGAAAAAGTCAGCGCCCGTTTTGTCCATTTTGTTCACGAACACAACGCGCGGAACTTTGTAGCGGTCGGCCTGACGCCATACGGTTTCGGTCTGGGGTTCAACGCCAGCGTTGCCGTCCAGCAGAACAACAGCGCCGTCCAGAACGGCCAGCGAACGTTCAACTTCGATGGTAAAGTCAACGTGTCCGGGGGTGTCGATGATGTTAAAGCGGTGACGCTCGTCCACAGGGCCAGTGGCCCCTGCATCGATTGTGTGGTTCCAGAACGTTGTGGTGGCAGCAGAAGTGATCGTGATGCCACGCTCTTGCTCTTGCTCCATCCAGTCCATTGTGGCCGCGCCATCATGCACTTCGCCGATTTTGTGCGACTTACCTGTGTAGTACAGGATGCGTTCTGTGGTGGTGGTCTTGCCCGCATCGATATGGGCAATAATCCCAAAGTTGCGGTATCGGTTTAGCGGATAGTCGCGTGCCATGTTAAGCCCTTACCAGCGATAGTGGCTGAATGCTTTGTTTGCATCTGCCATTTTATGGGTGTCTTCCCGCTTTTTAACTGCGGTGCCACGGTTGTTCACGGCATCCGACAATTCGGCGGCCAAACGCTCTTCCATGGTGTTTTCGTTGCGCTTACGAGCAGCGATGATCAACCAACGAATGGCCAATGCTTCGCGGCGCTCGGTGCGCACTTCAACGGGAACTTGGTACGTTGCACCACCGACGCGGCGCGAGCGCACTTCGACGGAAGGTTTCACATTTTCCAGCGCCTCGTGGAAAGCCGAAATCGGCTCGCGCTTAAGACGGGTTTCAACGCGCGACAGCGCGCCGTACACAATCGATTCTGCGACGGATTTTTTGCCATCCAGCATCAGGTTGTTCATGAACTTGGTCAGAACCTTATCGCCATATTTGGCATCAGGCAGAATTTCGCGCTTTTCAGCGGCGTGACGACGAGACATATTTTGATTCCCTTACTTCGGACGCTTAGCGCCATATTTCGAACGACGCTGACGACGCTCTTTAACGCCTTGGGTATCCAAAACGCCGCGAAGGATGTGATAGCGCACACCTGGCAAATCCTTGACGCGACCGCCACGGATCAGAACAACCGAGTGTTCTTGAAGGTTGTGCTTTTCACCAGGAATATAGGAAATCACCTCGAACCCGTTGGTCAGGCGCACTTTGGCAACCTTACGCATAGCAGAGTTAGGCTTTTTCGGGGTCGTCGTGTAAACACGGGTGCAAACACCACGCTTTTGCGGGCAAGATTCCAAGTGCTGCGACTTGGACTTGCGAACCACAGGCGAGCGCGGCTTGCGGATCAGCTGTTGAATAGTTGGCATTCAAGTTCCTCGTTTTGCCCATACAGGGCTGTCAATACTCGCACCCAAGCGGGGTGCTCCTCTTCTCGACGTCTTCTTGTGCGAATCACAAAAAGATAAGACCGCATTCAACCCTATGCAGGGCCGATACGGTGGAATTCCAGAGGATCGGGGCGAAAAACACCCGGATCGTGACCACATCAAGCATTTATTTCCCAGCGCCACCCAATAAAGACTGGCTTGGATGACGCGGCTGATAGTGGGGATTGGGCCAGTTGTCAACACTTGGCCAAAGGCCAGACTAGGCGCGTGGCGGGAAATTACGCACCTGTGGCCAGTAGCGCGCGACCAGTGCCGCAACCAACGCCGTGAACAATGCCGCCAGCACGGCATCCGACACAAAATGCCCGCCCGTTAGAATGCGATGGACAAAAACATAGGCGAAAATCACCCCAAGAATCGCGTAAAGACTGTATTGCCAACGCGGGCTTAGGCGATTTTGATGATGCTGGATCAAAATGATGCAGGCCAGACAAAACATCGTTGTGCCCGACACCTCGCCCGATACAAAACTGCAATCGAAATCGCACTGCCCGCTCAGCTGCCCGATGGGCGTATAAAACCGATCGCCGCCAAAGCTTAACACATCGCGCGGGCGCGCCCGCTGTGAAAAGCCTTTCAGCAGCACATTCACCAAAATGCCAGGGCCCAAAAGGAAACCCCACAGAATCACATTCCATTCGCGGGTCGGCAAAAGGCGCTGCGGCCCGTCAAAGTGATGCGCCAGTGAAACGGCGATCACCGCCACAATAACCATCAGCAGCGATAGGTTCCAAAATGCCATGCGCAGCCCTTGGATCAGCGGGCTACTGCGCAGCACAAATTCGCCGTCCACGAAATACAGCTTGGCCAGGTTCAAATCCAATTGGGGCAAGCGTGTAAAGATCACAATCACCAGCATCGAGGCGGCGATCAAAACAGGAATAGCCAAAGAATGAGTCAGCCAGCGCATATTATTCCACATTGGGAGAGGATTGCACCGCAGCGCCGCGCGCAGAATGCCACAGTGTATAAATCCCCGAAACCACAACCATGCCAGCGCCAATCAGCGCAGCCATATCGGGCAGGCTATCAAAGAACAGCCAGCCAAACAACAGCGCCCAAACCAGCGCCGTATAACGGAATGGCGCGATGACAGCGATGTCACCCACGCGCATCATACTGACCACCGTGATATACCCCACCACAAGGGCAGCCGTAGCCGCTGCAATTTCCAGCCCCGCCGTAAGAGTCACGGGCGCGGCGCCTTGAAACAGCAGCCCCACAGCGCCCAAACCTGTCACCGCCAGCGCAGCCCAAATCGCCACAGTCGTTGCTGGCAAATCGCGCGCCACATGGCGCGTGGACAAATCACGCACCACAACGCAGGCGACCGAGACCAGCCCCAGCACCGACCAGCGGTCAAACCCCGCCATGCCCGGCTTGATAATCAGCAACACGCCAGCAAAGCCAAATGCAATGGCCAGCCACACGGCAAGGCTGATCTTTTCGCGGTACAGCAGCGCCGCGGCAAGCGTCACAGCCAGCGGCAATGCCTGCATAATCGCCGACAATGTGGCCAGCGGCATATGAACCAGCGCAGTTAAAAAGGTCACAGTGGCCAAAATCTCGGCCCCAGTGCGCAGGGGCAGCACCCGCAAATCTGGCCCCTTTGGCCAAATATGCAAATGCCCCTCGCGGTAAAAGGCAATGGCCAGCAGCGCCGCACTGGCCCCCAGCCCCCGCAGAAAAATCGCTTGGAACAGGTGCATTTCTTGGCTGACCGCTTTCATAAAGCTGTCATTGACCACAAAGGCCAGCATGGCGATGCACATCAACATAACACCGCGCATATTGTCAGGCATTGGTTTTTTCTTTCGGGTCATCTCAAGAAAAAGGCCCCGTGGTTTCCCACGGGGCCGTTTGATTTAGGCTTTCGCCTTAGCTTTGCTCGCCGTCAAAGGCATCTGCCGCCACGGGCGCGGCCAGTGCTGCCGCTGCTTCGGCATCAGAGCGGCGCGCGTCGATGACAATCGTATCGCGGTCGGTTGCGATTTTCTTAACGTTGCGCGTCGCGCCGCCCGTGCCCGCTGGAATAAGGCGGCCGACGATGACGTTTTCCTTCAGGCCGACCAGCTTATCGCGTTTGCCCTGAACCGAAGCTTCGGTCAGAACGCGGGTCGTTTCTTGGAACGATGCCGCCGAGATAAAGCTGCGCGTTTGCAAGCTGGCCTTGGTGATCCCCAGCAGGATCGGCTCGGCCACCGCAGGGCGCATACCGTGGACATGGGCCTTGTGGTTGGCTTCGTCCAGCTCGTGCTTGTCGACGTTTTCGCCTTTCAGCAAAGTTGTCTCGCCGCTGTCCAAAATCTCGAACTTTTGCAGCATCTGGCGCACGATCACTTCGATATGCTTGTCGTTGATCTTCACGCCTTGCAAACGGTACACGTCTTGCACTTCGTCGATCATATAGTTGGCCAAAGCTTCGACGCCCAAGATGCGCAAAATGTCATGCGGCGCAGGGTTGCCGTCCATGATGTAATCGCCCTTTTGCACAAAATCGCCTTCCTGAACAGGAATGTGCTTGCCCTTGGGGATCATGTATTCAACGGCTTGCAGCGTATCATCCACGGGTTCTACCGTGATGCGGCGCTTGTTCTTATAGTCTTTGCCAAAGCGCACATACCCATCCATTTCGGCGATGATCGCGTGATCTTTCGGGCGGCGCGCTTCGAACAATTCGGCCACGCGGGGCAGACCCCCCGTGATGTCCTTGGTCTTGGCACCTTCGCGCGGAATACGGGCCACAACGTCGCCTGGGCGCAGATCTTGGCCTTCTTCCACCGACAGAATCGCATCCACCGACATGGGATAGGTGATCGGATTGCCCGCATCATTGCGCACAGGTTCGCCCGTGGCTGGGTTCATCACAATGACTTCGGGCTTTAGATCGCCGCCCTTGGGGGCCGAGCGCCAGTCCGACACGATTTTCTGTGTCATGCCTGTTGCCTCGTCGGTGTCCTCGCGCAACGAGATACCTGCAATCATGTCCTTAAACTTGGCCACACCCGCCTTTTCTGCAATAATTGGCAAAGTGTAGGGGTCCCATTCGAACAGCTTATCGCCGCGCTTGGCCTGCGCGCCGTCTTTGACGTGCAGTTTCGCGCCATAGGTCAGTTTGTGCACCGCACGTTCTTGGCCAGCATCATCGATGATCGCCAGCGACATATTGCGGCCAATCACAATCTGCTCGCCCGACGCGTTCGACAGCGTGTTGGGGTTGCGCAGTTCGATGAGGCCTTCTTGGCTGGCCTCAAGGAAGGATTGCTGCCCACCCTGCGCCACACCGCCAATGTGGAAGGTGCGCATGGTCAGCTGCGTGCCAGGCTCGCCGATAGACTGCGCGGCGATGATGCCGACAGCCTCGCCGATGTTCACCAGAGTGCCGCGCGCCAAATCACGGCCATAGCACAGCGCGCAAACGCCTTCTTCTGCATCGCAGGTCAGCGGGCTGCGAATACGGGCCGATGCCACGTTCGCCTGATGAATCAGGTCGGCGCGGCGCTCGTCAATCAGCTCGCCGCGGCCAACGATCACTTCGGTTGTGGCTGGAACGCAGATATCTTCCGCCGCAACACGGCCCAGAACACGTTCCGACAATGGCGCAGATTCCACACCATCTTTCACGGCGACATCGGCAGTGATGCCGCGTTCCGTACCGCAATCATGCAAACGAATGATGCAATCTTGCGCCACGTCCACAAGGCGGCGGGTCAGATAGCCCGAGTTCGCCGTTTTCAGCGCGGTATCGGCAAGGCCCTTCCGCGCGCCGTGGGTCGAGTTGAAGTATTCAAGAACGGTCAGACCTTCTTTAAAGTTCGAGATAATAGGCGTTTCAATGATCTCGCCCGAAGGCTTGGCCATCAAACCGCGCATCCCGCCCAGCTGTTTCATCTGCGTGACAGACCCGCGCGCGCCCGAGTGGGACATCATGTAAACCGAGTTCGGTTCCATTTCCGCGCCATCCGCGTCTTTCTTAACGGCCGAAATGGTCGACATCATGGCTTCCGTTACTTTGTCGTTGCACTTTGACCAGCTGTCGATGACCTTGTTATACTTTTCGCCCTGCGTGATCAGGCCGTCCATATACTGCTGTTCATAGGCTTTCACCTGATCGCGGGCTTCGTCCACGATTTCCCACTTGGTATCAGGGATCAGCATGTCATCTTTGCCAAAGGAAATGCCGGCGCGGAACGCCTCGCGGAAACCATAGGTCATGATCTGATCACAGAAAATGACCGATTCCTTTTGGCCGCAATAGCGGTAAACAGTGTCGATAACCGTCTGCACGTCTTTCTTGCGCAGAAGGCGGTTGACCAGATCAAACGGCGCTTTGGCGTTGAGTGGCAACAGGTTGCCCAAACGCAAACGGCCGGGGGTCGTGTCAAACCGCTTCCAGACGATATTGCCATGCTCGTCCACTTGGCGCAGACGGGCCTGAATTTTGGCGTGCAAATGCACCTCGCCTGCGGCAAGGGCGTGTTCCACCTCGTCGATGTCGGCAAATTTCATGCCTTCGCCCGTCATGCCCTTACGCTCCATCGTGGCGTAATACAGGCCCAGCACCATATCCTGCGAGGGCACGATAATGGGCGCGCCGTTGGCTGGCGACAGCACGTTGTTGGTCGACATCATCAATACGCGCGCCTCTAGCTGGGCTTCCAGCGACAGGGGCACGTGCACAGCCATTTGGTCGCCGTCAAAGTCAGCGTTAAACGCCGAGCAGACCAGCGGGTGCAGCTGAATAGCCTTACCTTCGATCAGGATCGGCTCAAACGCCTGAATCCCCAAACGGTGCAGGGTTGGCGCGCGGTTCAGCAGCACGGGATGTTCGCGGATCACGTCGTCCAAGATGTCCCACACTTCGGGGCGCTCTTTTTCCACCAGCTTTTTCGCCTGCTTGACTGTGCTGGACAGCCCCTTTGCCTCGAGGCGCGAATAGATGAACGGCTTGAACAGTTCCAAAGCCATCTTTTTCGGCAAGCCGCACTGGTGCAGCTTCAATTCTGGGCCAGTCACAATAACCGAACGGCCCGAAAAGTCGACGCGCTTGCCCAAAAGGTTCTGGCGGAAACGGCCCTGCTTACCCTTTAGCATGTCTGACAGCGATTTCAGCGGGCGCTTGTTGGGGCCCGTGATCACGCGACCACGGCGGCCGTTGTCAAACAGCGCATCGACGGCCTCTTGCAACATACGCTTTTCGTTTCGCACGATAATGTCGGGCGCGCGCAACTCGATGAGGCGCTTTAGGCGGTTGTTGCGGTTGATCACACGGCGATACAGATCGTTCAAATCCGATGTCGCAAAGCGGCCCCCATCCAGCGGCACCAAGGGGCGCAGTTCTGGCGGGATCACAGGAAGAACGGTCAGCACCATCCATTCGGGGCGGTTGCCCGATTCGACAAAGCTTTCCACAATCTTCAAACGCTTGATGATCTTCTTTGGCTTCAGCTCGCCCGTCGCTTCTTTCAGATCGTCGCGAAGCTGCTGCGCAAGGCTATCCAAATCAATCGCGGCCAGCATTTCGCGGATCGCTTCTGCGCCAATGGTGGCGGTGAAAGCATCTGCGCCGTACTGGTCTTGCGCATCAAGATAGTCCTCTTCGGTCATCAACTGGCCATAGGACAGATCAGTCAGGCCAGGTTCGATGACAACATAGTTTTCGAAATACAA
>CAMAWZ010000085.1 GCA_945861995.1 Pseudorhodobacter antarcticus | reverse complement strand
TTTTGGTTCGGCCATGGCTAAAGCTTTGCTTCACCTGTCCAGAACGCGGAGCGCCACCCAAGCCTAGGGGTTTTTTGCCGTCAGAATCGGTCATGCGTCTTTCGTATCCTTTTCGGCGGGAATTCCGCCATTTTGCAATGTGGCCGCATCACGCAAACCCCATAGCCTTGCTGCGTCCTCTACTACACGAGACGTGAGTCCGCCAGCGGCAAGCGCGGCGTGTATCGCACGTTCGCGGCCAAAAGCCAAACCCAATTCCTGCGCAGTCAAGAAACCAATAAAGCGCCCTTCGCCTTCGGGCGCGCGAAGTTTCGTCTTGCCCCGTTCAGACCCGTCTGCCGCCTGTATCAGCAGCACGGCTTTGCCCGAAGACAGCCATTCCTTAACCTTTTCATACCCCATCACCGCGCCAGACGCTTTGCGCGCCAGCGAGATCAACTCGATCACACGGCGCAGCAGCAACGCTTCGACCAAATCGGACAAAGCCTCGGGCGATTTTACAGGCTGTCGCGCGGCGCGGGAAAACAGCCCCTTTGCCGCCGCCTTATCAATCATCGCGCGGTTGGCAGATACATAAAACCCCCGACCAGGCAGCCGCGCCAGAATATCTGGCACAACCATGCCTTCAGGCCCCAGACAAAAGCGAATCAATCCCGCTTTTGGCTGAACCTCGCCCGACACAATGCATTTGCGTTCGGGGTCGTCTTGATCGTTTTGGCGGCCACCGCGTGTCACGGTTTGCTCATCCGAGGTCTGAGATCAGACCTCGGCCTCCTGTTCTTCTTCGGGTGCTTCCATCTCGGTTGGGTCAACCCAGCCCAGCATGACGCGGGCGGTCATGATCAGGGTTTGCGCCTCTTCCAAAGACACATCAAACTTTTCCAAAACGCCCTCATCCTTGACGCGCTGGCCTTTCACGGTTGTCCAGCCGCCAGCAAGTTCCCAATCGGCCACAGTGGCGAAATCTTCTAGCGTTTTGATGCCGTCTTTGCCCAAAGCTTCCAGCATCAGCGGGGTCAGCCCCTCAAACTCGACAAGGCTGTCTTCCACGCCCAGCGCGCGGGCGGCGTCCATCGCCTTTTTGCTGGCCGCTTCCAGATAATCGCGCGCGCGGGCCTGCAATTCGCCTGCGGTGCCTTCGTCAAATCCGTCGATGGACAACAACTCGTCCACTTCAACGTAAGCGACTTCTTCCAAATTGGTAAAGCCTTCGGCCACCAGCAACTGCGCCATCATCTCGTCCACATCCAGCGTGTCCATGAACAACTGGGTGCGGTCCGCAAATTCGGCTTGGCGGCGGGCCGATTCGTCTGATTCGGTGACGATGTCGATATCAAGGCCCGTCAACTGGCTGGCCAAGCGTACGTTTTGCCCGCGCCGACCAATGGCCAACGAAAGCTGTTCGTCTGGCACGACGACTTCGATCTTGCCTGCCTCTTCGTCGATCACAACTTTGGACACTTCGGCAGGTTGCAGCGCGTTCACAAGGAAAGTCGCCTGATCGCTGTTCCACGGAATGATGTCGATTTTCTCGCCCTGCAATTCGCCCACAACGGCCTGAACGCGGCTACCACGCATACCCACGCAGGCACCCACGGGGTCGATAGAATTGTCGTGGCTGATAACGGCGATTTTCGCGCGCGAGCCTGGGTCGCGGGCCACGGCCTTAATCTCGATGATGCCATCGTAAATCTCAGGCACTTCCATTTTGAACAGTTCGGCCATGAATTGCGGGTCGGTGCGCGATAGGAACACTTGCGGGCCGCGCGCCTCGCGGCGCACGTCTTTGATATAGCAGCGGATACGGTCATTGGGGCGATAAGATTCGCGGCCGATTTTCTCGTTACGGCGCAAAATGGCTTCGCCGCGACCAATGTCGACGATGATATTGCCATATTCTTCGCGCTTGACTTGGCCGTTGATAATTGTGCCCTTGCGGTCTTTGAATTCTTCAAACTGGCGATCCCGCTCGGCCTCGCGCACTTTTTGCAAGATGACTTGCTTGGCAGATTGCGCGGCAATGCGGCCCAGTTCCACAGGCGGCACTTCATCCGAGATTTCGTCGCCGATCGTCGGCTCTTTCAGATAATCCTTGGCTTGCTTGACCGTCAGCTGCGCGTGGTGGTTTTCCACCTCGTCATCCCCAACCACAGTGCGCACCCGGCTAAAGCTGGCGCGGCCTGTTTTGCGGTCAATCGCCACGCGAATGTCCATATCCGCGCCGTAGCGCGACTTTGCCGCGCGCGCGAGACTGTCTTCCATCGCCGCGATCACCAGATCGGGGTCGATCATCTTTTCGCGTGCCACCGCTTCGGCGGTTTGCAACAGTTCCAGCTGGTTGGCCGAGGTAATCGCCATAGGTCTTCTCCCGCTTAGTGTTTTGCAATTGGCGCGATGTCGTCATCATCGCCCGCATCGGTTTCAATCTCGTCAAATTGGTCTTCGTCGATTTCGCTATCGCTGATCTGGCCGCTGACCTTTTTCTGGCGCAGCATTTCGGCAATCAGATCATCGGTCAAAATCAGCTTGGCATCTGACAGCCAGTCAAATTGCAGACCGATGGTCAGGGTTTCTTTGCCCTCTTCGATTTCGATCAGCACTTCGTCGCCTTCAACGCCTGCCAGCATCCCTTTGAACCTGCGGCGGCCATCGATCAATTCGGTGGTCTCAAGGCGGGCTTCCCAGCCTTTCCAAGCCTCGAAATCTTTCAGCCGCGTCAAAGGGCGGTCAATGCCAGGAGAGGAGACTTCAAGGATATAATTTTCCTCTATCGGGTCTTCCACATCCATCACGGCAGAAACAGCGGTAGAAATTGCGCCGCATTCATCCACTTCGATACCGCCGTCGGGGCGGTCGGCCATGATTTGCAGCGTGCGCGTTTGCCCGCCCATCAGGCGAATGCGCACCAGTTCAAACCCCAACCCCTCGATCACGGGGATAAGGATATCGGCCAAGCGGCGATCCATAGCGGTTTTGGCGATGAGGTCTGACATCGGGGCCTTTAAATAGAAAAGCGGGCCAGCAGGCCCGCGCATTAGGTTCGGTAGCGTCTGGTTTGGACCCAGAAGCAGCTGTTACAGGTCGTATAGCTGCAACAGCGGCGCGGTGCAAGCCCGCTTATGCAGCGTAAAGGCGCGCGCGCAGCGGCAATTCGTAGCCCAAGTTGTTTTCTTGATGCAAATCCAGTTCACTGCGGATCAATTCCAGATCCGCCTCAGAAATCTGCGGCACTGGTTTGGCTTGGAACAGCCCGCGGCTAGGCGTGCCGCGATCATACACAATCGGATCAAAAGCGCGCTTACGGCGCAGTCCATAGGCCGTGCAAACACCATCCAAAAACCCTTCAGGATCGGCAAGGACGGTTTCGTAATTGACCCGCAGAACGTTGTCAGACCGATGATCAAGGGTGCGAAAGCCGCGATTCTTAGCGTTGCGCAGCTGCATTACATTGGCAAACCGAAGGCCCGTCAGCGGGTCGCGATCAGACAAAAGTTCACTGTGCCACAAAGGATCAGTTGCGCTGATGCCAAAGCCTTCGTCGTCAATAATCGACACCCACTCAGTGCGGATAAACTGCGAGAACGCAATATTGTGCAACCTTTTCGCCGCGTGCCACGGGGTGCGGTTCATGCTGTGCAGCCACGCTATGGGTTCGCGGTGGACGGCAATGGTCAAAACGTCACGCGGCGCTGCGAGCATCATGGGAAACCCATGTTTCCAACCAAGGCGCGCCTTATTTTGCGCGTTGTATAGAGTGCCACCTTCAGAAGTGCCACAATTGTTCATGATCAGGCTGTTGACATAATTCGTGCCAGAATTGCGGCAGCCAAACACATAGATTGACTTTATCGCAGCACCTGACGCCTTTAGCGCGAGCACCCGCATTTGCCTAACCATCACAACCCACCCACAATAATACAATCTAAAGCCTTGCGCAGATGCCCCCAAATGCGCAAAACCTCTTTGGTCTAAGTTATTTTGCCATGGTGTATAAAAGGTAATTAAGGGATCAGTTCTAAGCTGAAATGCAAAATAATCTGCATCAAGTTTTCTAAAAATACCCCCTAAAGGATAGTTTTTATGGGACATCAACCCGCACGTCCCTTGATGGGGATTGGCCTGATCACAGCAGCGGTGATGCTGTTTGCCATTGGCGATGTGGCCAGCAAACACCTGACTATGCTCTATGCCGTACCTTTGGTTATGGCCCTGCGCTACGGCATTAATTTAGGCCTGATTGTTGCCCTGTTTGGCCCGCGCCATGGCCGCGCTATTTTGCGGGTCAAGCGCCCGTGGCTTGTGGGGTTGCGGGCCGCGTCGCTGACACTTGGATCGCTGATGATGGGTCTTGCGCTGCGCCATATGCCCGTGGCCGAAACAGTGGCGATCATTTACCTGTCGCCATTTTTGGTGATGATCGCCGCCGTTTGGCTGATGGGCGAGGCGGCAAGCCCCGTAGCTTGGGTTGGCGCGGCCATTGGTTTTGCGGGTGTTTTGCTGATCGCGCGTCCAGGGTCTGGGCTGGACTTTTGGGGCGTGATCTTTTCGCTGATCAACGCGGTCTGCGCCGCCACCTATAACCTTCTCTCGCGCGAACTGGCAAAAACCGAAACGACCCCCGCGCTGATGTTTCACACGGCATGGGTTGGGCTGGTGGCCTTTTGCGTGATGCTGGCGGCCACGGGCGCGGGCGCGCTGCCCCAAGGGTTCGATTGGGCCTATATCGCGCTGCTGGGCATCATCGCCACGGCGGGCCATTTCCTGATCACCGCCGCCTACCGCGAGGCGGACGCCAGCCTGCTTGCGCCTGTCAACTATCTGCATTTGTTTTGGGCGGGCTTGCTGGGTTGGCTGGTGTTTGGCCATATCCCTGATGCAATTTCCCTGATGGGCATGGCGATGATCGCGCTGGCGGGCGCGGGCGTGGCCCTGCACGCCCATTATCTGCGCCGCGCTGGCGTGCCAACAGTTCCCGCACCCGTGGAATAACGCGGGTGCTTTACCGCTCATTTGCGCGCAGTTACATCAGCGCTTGGCGGATCAGGTTTAGCCCCGTCAGCACCAGCAGCACCTGCGTGGCGCGGCGAAAGCGGGTTTGGTCAAGGCGGTCTTGGCACGCAAAGCCAATGGCTTGGCCGATCAGCGCAGGCAAGACAAGCAGCGCCGAAAAGGTCATCGCGGCGCGATCCAGAAGGCCCGATTGCAGATGCGCGGCCAAGAGCACAAAGGCCCCAATCAAAAACACCACCCCTTGCACCCGCATAGTTTCGATTTTCTCCGTGCGGGTAGACAGCAAATACACAATCAGCGGCGGGCCCCAAATGCCCGACACCCCGCCATAAAGCCCGCCAATGATGCCCGAAATCCACTCAGCCTGCGCGCGGTGCTGCACCTTGATCATAAGCGGCAGACCCGCCAGTTGCGCCCCAACAAAGGCGGTGATGGGCAGACCCAGCAGCAGCAGGAAAACACCCTGCGGAATGGCCCAGAAAAACTGCGCCGAGATCGGGATGAATACCAGAGTCGCCGCAAATATCCGCCAATATTTCCGCGCCGTATCGCGCGCAGGCCGCCATCCTTGCCGAAACGCTTGGCTGATGTTCGAGATCAGCGTCGGCAGCACAAGCCCCGCCAGCGCCATCTCTGGCGGCAAAAAGCTGGAAAACGCCCCGATCATAATCAGCGGCATGGCAAAGCCCACCGCACCTTTGACAAAGCCCGCCAGCAGCGCGACGGCCAGCGCAAGTGCCAGATCATGCCCGCTGATTGTGGAAATAAGTGCGCCCATGCCCCTCCCCTTACCGCATTTTAGCGCCCAACAATAGACATGGCGACAGGCGCGGGCGCGAACGCCTGCGACATTTTAGAACGCAAACAGTATCTCTTGCGAAATCTTATTGCGCAGCGGGCGCAAAGGGTCTAACCATTTCGCACTTGCAGAATCGCACCTGAAATTGAGAGACTTCCTATGCCGCATGATGGACAGCCTATGACCCACAGCTTTCTGATGGATGATCTATTGTCCACCACAGCGCGCGCCTTGCAGGATGCGGACGCGGTTTTGGCGTCGGGCCTTGCCGCCCTGCGCGTGGCCTGCGCGCCTACGGGCAAGCCTGATGCGGCGCTGCTAGAGGTTCACCAGACCGCCGCACATGGTGTGGCGTGGCTGGCCACCTATACCGAAGCGCTGCGCCAAATGCAGGCTTGGGCCGAGGCGCTGGCAGGAAATGACCAATTTGGGCAAATGGAATCCCTGATCCATCAAATCGCCTTTGGCGAATATTTGGCACAGATTTATGGCGGCATTCCCATGTCGCAGGGCGAGATCATCCGCCTGTCTGATATGGGCATCAGTGCAGCCCCCTGCGCGGCAAGCGAGCATTTGATTGCCAATGGCAATACCAATGCCGCCCGCATGGCGCTGGCAGAACTGATGCAAGATAATCATGGCCGCGCCACATTTGGCAATGTCGGCCTTGGCGAAGAATTGGACATGATCCGCGACCAGTTCCGCCGCTTTGCCGATGACAAGGTTATCCCGCACGCCCATGATTGGCACCTGAAGGACGAGTTGATCCCGATGGAGATCATCACCGAATTGGCCGAAATGGGTGTGTTCGGCCTGACTATCCCCGAAGAATTTGGCGGCTTTGGTATGTCAAAGGAATCGATGGTTGTGGTGTCAGAAGAACTGTCACGCGGCTATATCGGCGTGGGATCGCTGGGAACGCGTACAGAAATTGCAGCCGAGTTGATCTTGTGCGGCGGAACCGATGCGCAAAAGGCGCAGTGGCTGCCCAAACTGTCCAGCGGTGAAATTCTGCCGACTGCAGTGTTTACTGAACCCAACACGGGCAGTGATTTGGGCGCGCTGCGCACCCGCGCCGTGCAGGGCGATGATGGCTATACCATCACGGGCAACAAAACATGGATCACCCACGCCGCGCGCACCCATGTAATGACCCTTCTGGCCCGCACCGACCCGAACACAACCGATTATCGCGGCTTGTCGATGTTTTTGGCCGAAAAAACACCAGGCACCGACGAAGTCCCGTTTCCCACCGCTGGTATGACAGGCGGCGAGATTGAGGTGCTGGGCTATCGCGGCATGAAAGAATACGAACTGGCCTTTGATGGGTTTGCCGTCAAGCGCGGGAACCTGTTGGGCGGGGTCGAGGGGCAGGGATTTAAGCAGCTGATGCAAACATTCGAATCAGCCCGCATTCAAACCGCCGCCCGCGCTGTTGGCGTGGCCCAGTCGGCGCTGGAAATTGCGCAGGATTACGCCCAATCGCGCAAGCAATTTGGTAAATCCTTGGTGCAGTTTCCGCGCGTGGCCAGCAAACTGGCAATGATGGCGGTGGAAATCATGATCACCCGCCAGTTGACCTATTTTTCGGCCCGCCAAAAAGATGCAGGCAAGCGCTGCGATCTAGAGGCGGGGATGGCCAAATTGCTGGGCGCGCGGGTGGCGTGGGCGGCGGCGGATAACGCACTGCAAATCCACGGCGGCAATGGCTTTGCACTGGAATACAAAATCTCGCGTATCCTGTGCGATGCCCGCATTTTGAACATCTTTGAAGGTGCTGCTGAAATTCAGGCCCAAGTGATTGCCCGCCGTCTTTTGGACTGACTTCCCATGTCACCCTTTCTTACTTTTAAAGCGAGTAAGGAAGGGGTCACCATGAGCCAGACGGTTGTTCTGACAGGAATTTCAGGCTTTATTGCCAAGCATATCGCGCTGAAGTTGCTTGCATCAGGCCACAGCGTGCTCGGTAGCCTGCGCGATCTGTCGCGCGCGGGCGAAGTGCGCGCAGCCCTTACCCCGCATCTAGGCGAGACAGCCCTGACCCGTTTGTCTTTTGTGCAGCTTGACCTGACAAGCGATGACAATTGGGCCGCGGCGATGACGGGCGCTACGGCCCTTATCCACAGCGCATCGCCCTTTCCCATTGCAAATCCCCAAGATGAAAACGATCTGATCCGCCCCGCAGTCGAGGGAACCCAGCGCGCGATAGCAGCGGCAGCGGCGGCAGGGATACGCCGTGTTATCCTGACATCTTCTGTCGCGGCCATCATCGATACCTACAAGCGTGGAATGCAGGACGAAACGGATTGGTGCAATTTGGGTGACCCAGATACCACCGCCTATGCCAAAAGCAAAACCATGGCCGAACGCGCGGCATGGGCTGCGGCTGTCCCGCACGGCATGGCACTGACCACCATCAACCCTGGCCTTGTGATCGGCCCGCCGCTGGACGGGAATTATGGCAGTTCTATCTCTATCGTGGCGCGGCTTTTGCGCGCGCGCGATCCGATGCTGCCAATGATTTCCTTTACCTGCGTCGATGTGCGCGATGTGGCCGAGGCGCATCTGCGTGCGCTCGAACGCCCCGAAACGGCGGGCCGCCGCATACCGTGCACGGCGGGTATAATGTCGATGCCCGATATGGCGCGCGTGCTAAAGGCCGCCTATCCTGCCCGCCGCATTACAAGTCGTGTTGCCCCGAAATTTGTACTGCGTCTTTTGGCCATGTTCGACCCAGATATCCGCGCCATTCTACCCAGTCTTGGGCAGGCGCATCATGTGTCCAACGCGCGCGCGCGTAAAGATTTGGATATGCGGTTTATCTCGCCCGAAGGGGCCTTGCGCGCCAGTGCCGAATGGCTGGTGGAAAACGGGCGCGTCTAACGCACCACCCCGCCACGCGCCACCCCGCCATGCGAGGGGCGCTCGGCCCCCAGACGCGGATGCACCTTTGCCGCCACCGCGTAAGATGCCGCAAACCCCAGCCCCGCCGCTGCAAAAATCCAAGCCAGCGGCGCAACCCACAGCACCGCCCAAGCCACCGCTGGCGTTGCAATTCCCGACACATCGCGAAAACTGGAATAGACTGCCGCCATTTCTGCCCGCTCGGATGGTTTGACCGACATCATAAACGGCAACCCCCCCACCACATCCAGCAGGACCAGC
>CAMAWZ010000084.1 GCA_945861995.1 Pseudorhodobacter antarcticus | reverse complement strand
CCGCTTTGGTCAAACACCACAATCGCCTCTTCCAATTGATCAATGACCGATTGGCGGATCTCTAGATCCGACCGATAGGGGCGCGAGCGTTGCATTTCGCCAGAAATATCTTCGATCATCAGGGCAATCCCACCATTGGGGTGCGGGCGACCCGTGACGCGAAAGGTCTGACCATCAGGCAAGGCCCAGTTTTCCTGAAAAAGGCCCGACGCAGCCGCGCGTTCCATTTCAATGATCTGGCGGCGCCAACTGTGGTAATCTTTGGGTTCGGGCAACATTTTGCGGTCGCGCATCGCATCTAGCACGGCAAGCATGCTGGGCCTGCGCGTTAGAAAATCTGGCGGAAGGGTCGTCAGTTCGACTAAGGCGGGGTTGAACATTTGCAGCTTGCGATCTTTGTCGAAAATGGCCAGCCCGATGGGCAGTTGTGCAAAGGTTTTTGATAGGGTCTGCATAAAGTCGCGCAGGGTGTTTTCGGCATTTACTGCGGCATCAGCGGGGGTGGCAAAGCACGACATTCCAGCATGTTCACCCTGCGTGACCAGATCAAACCAAGCGATTTTTCCCGCGCCAATCGCCACGCTTTGCCGTTGCCCCTGCGCGGATTGCAAGGTTGCTGCGCGGTCAAACAGGCGCGGCAAAGGCCAGCTGAGTTCGCGCGTCGTCGTTTGCGCGGCGCTTGCCAGCAAAACATAGGCATTATTTGCCCAAGTCACTTCACCGCGGGGCGATTCGCGCCACATCAGCACGGGTGAGGATGCCGCCGCGTGGCGCAATTCCTGTACCTCGGTTTCCATAGCGCGGTGTGACATGGCCAGCGCGATGCAAGGCCCCTCGGAAAGGTCGGGGTCGATCAGCGCGATTTTGGTCAGACCGCCGCTAAGCTCGGCTTGTAAAAGCATCGATTTACCGCTGCTTGTTTCGGCGATCTCGGCCAAAGCCCCAAGCTTCGGTAACTGCGATAGCTTTTCGTCAACATTGTCGAAATTCTTTACCAAAAAGGCCAGCAACCTTTGCCAATCGCCGCCCCGCGTGACTGATCGTGCCAGAATTGCGCGGCCAGATGCGTTGCAATCGACCAGAACATCGCCGTCAAACAGGAAAATGGGGCCTTCGCTGCGCAAAGTGAGCCCTTCCGTTTTAGGTTTTGCGGCGTTTATCTTGAACAGGGTTGCAAGAAAAAGGCTAAATGTGGCGATCAACATTCCAATCCCCACCAAGTCAACCGCAGACCCAAAGTTCATTCCGCCACCCGCTTTCGGTAAAACTGACAGACAATTCGCCCTTTTCAACCTAAAGGTGTAATGGTTAACAAAAAGTTAACTTTGCGAAAAATGAATGTTAAGCCTTTATATATTCAACGTTTTACCAATTTTATCCCGACGTTATCCCTAGATATTCACTTGGTTATCCCCAAGCGATGCGCTGCGATCAACTGCCAAGGCAACGCGTGGCCAAATCGCCTCGACCACGGCACCGCGCCGCTGGGGGGTTTTGGTCTGAAAGCCCGCCGATTCGGAAGCATTTGCAAAGGACATAATCGCGCCCGTCCGTTCTAGCAGTGTTTTGGCGATGAAAAGGCCAAGGCCCATACCCTCGTATTCGGGGCGACCCAAGGTCTGCGGCGATTTGCTGCGCAAGAACGGATCGCCAATACGGCCAATCACCTGCAGCGGGAAACCTGCGCCGTCGTCAATGATGACCACGCTGATGTCTTCCGCGCTCCACGACCCTTCAATCCAAACATTCGCGCTGGCAAAATCCACTGCATTCTGGATTAAATTACGCAGACCGTGGATAATTTCTGGACGACGCAAAATAAACGGTTCGGGCAGGGCATTGTCTTTGGGGTTTAGGTTAAAGTGCAGCATCTTGCCACGTTGGCTGTGCGGCTCTGCTGCTTCGCGCAACACCTCTGACAGCGGCGCGGCGCGGATCAAGAGATCATCTTTACCCGTTTTGCCCATTTCGCGCAGAATATCACGGCAGCGGTCTGCTTGGGCGCGGATGGTCAGCGCGTCTTCTTGCAAGGAGGGGTTATCTTTCAATTCGCTAGCCATCTCGGCGCTGATCAGTTTGATCGTGGCGAGTGGCGTGCCCAACTCGTGCGCGGCGGCGGCCACAACGCCGCCCAAATCTGTTAGTTTTTGCTCGCGCGCCAGCGCCATTTGCGTGGCAAGCAAAGCATCGGACATCTTGGCCAGTTCGGTTGACACTTTGCGCCCATACAGGCCCAAAAACGCAATCCCGATCAAAATCGACACCCAAAAGCCAAATTTAAAAAGAACTGGTGTTTCAAACACTTGGCCATCAGCCTGCACCAAAGGTATTTGAACGAAAAACACCAGTGTTGTCAGCATTGCAGCCGCCCCGCCCAAAATCAGAGTGGCGCGCAGGTTCAGCGCCGAGGCTGAGACAATGACAGGGGCCAGCATCAGCAAAGCAAAGGGGTTGGTCAAACCGCCCGTCAGAAACACTAGGGCGGCAAGCTGCACCAAATCAAACATCAAGGCTGCGAAGGATTCCAATTCGGACAAGCGTTTGGTCGGGGGATAAACGGCTGTTAGGATGAAATTCGCGCTCATCGCAGCACTGATCGCCAGCAGGCACAGGCCCAGCGGCAATTGAAAGCCATAGATCTGGCTGGCTACAAATATTGCCAATAGTTGCCCAACCACGGCAAGCCACCGCAGCAAAATCAGCGTGCGCAGCGGCAGCCAATCAACCCGAAGCAGCCGCATATTGGCAGTGTCTTGGCGTGTCATAATGTCAGCCTCGCGCATGGGGATAGATGTGTTATAAGGGGCGCGCAGTAAAAAGGGAAAGGGCGAGGCATGAAAAACGAAACGCTGATCGCAGGCTTGGCAGGTTTGGCTGTGGTGGGTCTTATTGGGGCCAGTGTCTTGTATATTTTGCAGCCCACAGGCGATGATCAATTCGCGCAGTGCCGCGCGGGTGCAGTTGGCGGTGGCGCGATTGGTGGGCCGTTCACCCTGACGGATGAAAACGGAAAAACCGTGACTGATAAAGACGTTATTACAGGGCCAACGCTGGTTTATTTCGGTTACACCTTTTGCCCCGATGTTTGCCCGCTAGATGCGGCCCGCAATGCCGAGGCGGTGGATATTTTGGAAAGCGACGGAAAGATCGTGACCCCTGTTTTCATCTCGTTCGACCCTGAACGCGATACGCCCGAAGTGCTGCGCGATTTTACGGATGCCATGCACCCCCGAATGATTGGCCTAACCGGCACGCCCGACCAAGTTAAAGCGGCCTCTGCCGCCTATAAGACGTTTTATCAAAAACAGGTGGATGGCGACCCGAAGTATTACCTGATGGATCACTCCACCTTTAGCTATCTGATGATGCCAGAGGTTGGCTTTGTTGACTTTTTTGACCGCGATATCAGCGCGGCCAATATGGCGAAAAAGCTGGGTTGTTTCGTTGATGCAGCGCAATAGCTGGAAATTTGACCTAATCCCTATTGCGACCTAGTTTTAGCAAAAGAAAAAGGGGAATGCCGTGGAACATAGTGCAGCCGAACTGGGCGTCGATCTCAGCCTGCTTTTGGTAGATGATGACGAGACATTTGTGAAACGTCTGGCAAAGGCGATGGAAAAGCGTGGGTTTATTGTGGAAACCGTCACGTCCGTTGCTGCAGGGCGTGCTGTGGCCATTGCCCGCCCGCCTGCATATGCTGTGGTCGATCTGCGTTTGGAAGACGGAAATGGCCTAGATGTGGTAGAACTGCTGCGCGAGCGCCGCCCCGATTGCCGCGTCGTGGTTCTTACGGGCTATGGTGCAATTGCAACCGCCGTGGCTGCGGTAAAAATTGGCGCTGCGGATTATCTTTCCAAACCCGCCGATGCCGATGACATTACAAATGCGCTGCTGATGAAAGGCAGCGCAATGCCGCCTGTTCTGGATAATCCAATGTCGGCTGACCGCGTTCGGTGGGAGCATATTCAGCGCGTATATGAGATGTGCAACAGAAACGTGTCCGAAACCGCGCGGCGGTTGTCTATGCATCGGCGCACCTTGCAACGTATTCTGGCCAAGCGCAGCCCCAAATAGCATTCACTTTGGTTTCATAAAACCATTGCAGAATTTGAAACACAGGCCTAATAAGTTGCGCAGTTAACAATAAAGGAGAATGAGCATGGATCTTTCCGAGTTTTCATTGAAAGAGTTGAAAGATTTGCAAACACGCGTTGCAAAGGAAGTCTCGGGTTTCCAAGATCGCAAGAAACGCGAAGCCTTGATCGCGCTGGAAGAAAAGGCCCGCGAGCTTGGCTTTTCGATGTCTGAACTGACGGGCGTGGCCAAAATTCGCAAACGCTCGCCCGCTGTGGCGAAATATTCCAACCCAGCCAATGATTCGGAAACGTGGTCGGGTCGCGGGCGCAAGCCGCTTTGGTTTGTTGCTGCGCTGAAATCGGGCAAACGTCCCGAAGATATGATGATCTAAGCCATCGGTATTGGTGAAAAGAAAAACGGGAAAGGCGCAAACCTTTCCCGTTTCTTTTTGTAAAAACGTCAGGGCAAATGCCCCGTCGTTTATGTCAGCTTATGCCAAAGCCAGGTTGACAGCCGATTCGCGGCCATCACGGCCTGCTTCGATGTCAAACGTCACGGCTTGGCCGTCATTCAATTGGCGGATGCCTGCACGCTCTAGCGCCGAGACGTGAACGAACACGTCTTTGTTGCCATTTGCGGGGGCGATGAAGCCAAAACCCTTGGTTGCGTTGAACCATTTCACTGTGCCATTGGCCATAGTGATATCTCCGTTTTAGTGTCCCATCCGCAGGATGCGATGGCGCGGCTCAGTCACGTGAGTATCGATAGCTGAAGCCGTAAGGAGACAGATTTTTCGAGATTAGCGTTTTTCGCCCCCACCCTATGCGCCTTTTCGGCACAAAAAACAAGGGGTGAAAAACGCTGCCGAAATATCAACCAAAAGTTGCTAGATTAGTCCTGTGCGCGGCCTTGATAGGAATAGTCATCGGTGTTGATCACAATGCGCACGCCCGGCCCGATGTGGGGCGGAACCATCACGCGCAGACCATTGGTGCAAACCGCAGGCTTATAGCTGGACGATGCCGTTTGACCTTTGACCACGGGTTCGGTCTCGGCGATCTCGACTGTCACGCGCTGCGGCAGTTCAATCGCAATCGCAACGCCGTCATAGGTTTTTAGGTAAACCTTGATGCCTTCGCTTAGAAACACCTTATCGTCGCCCACGACATCCGGATGCACGGCAAATTGTTCATAGGTGGTGGGTTCCATAAAATGGTATCCGTCGCCGTCTTCATATAGAAAATCATATTCCCGTTCATCCACGTTGGCCTTTTCAACCATTTCTGTGGTGCGCCAACGCTCTGCCACTTTCACCCCGTCAGAAATGCGGCGCATATCGACCGAAGTCGTCGGCGTGCCTTTGCCGGGGTGGAAGTTTTCAGCTTTCAGAACGGCATACAGCTTGCCCTCCATTTCAACCACATTGCCTTTGCGCAGGCTAGAAGCGATGACTTTCACGGGTTTGATCCTTGTTTCTGGGCGCGACCAGCCCTATGCGGGCTGCGCAGACTGGCTGCGCTTTAACTCAGTTTTTTGCAAATCTCCAGAGGATAGCCAAAATCATGCAAAACCCGTGGTGGAATGCCCAAACTCACGCCGACCGCCGCCCTTTGCTGCTGGCGCGAAACCGTATCTTGGCGGCGCAGCGGGTATGGCTGGCGGATGCTGGATTTATCGAGGTTGACCCCGCCGCCCTGGCCATCAGCCCTGGAAACGAGGCGCATCTGCACGGCTTTACGACGCAAGCGTTGGGCAATGATGGCGCAGCGCGGCAGATGTATCTGCATACCAGCCCCGAATTTGCGATGAAAAAATTGCTGGCAGCGGGCGAGACGCAGATCGCCGCCTTTTCCCATGTTTTTCGCAACCGCGAGCGGGGCGCGCTGCACAGCCCTGAATTCACCATGTTGGAATTTTATCGCGCCCATACGGATTACAGCGTTTTGATGGCGGACCTTGCCGCGCTGATTGCGGTTTCCGCGCGGGCGGCGGGCAGCGATGTTTTGCGCTTTCGCGATAAGTTGTGCGATCCGTTCGCGCCCTTTGAACGGATATCGGTGCACCGCGCCTTTGAAACCTATGCTGGCGTTGACCTGCTGGCGACGATGGATGCGCAAGGTCAAACCAACCGCGATGCATTGGCCGCGCAGGCCCGCGCTATTGATTTGCGCGTCGCGGATGATGATACATGGAGCGATATTTTATCGCGCATCCTATCAGAAAAGGTCGAGCCGCATTTGGGCATGGGCCGCCTGACAGTGCTGGATCAGTACCCCGCCGCCGAAGCCGCCCTTGCCCGCAAACTGCCCAGCGATTCGCGTCTTGCCCAGCGGTTCGAAGTGTACGCCTGCGGGGTCGAGCTGGCCAACGGATTTGGCGAATTGACCGATGCAGACGAGCAGCGCCGCCGCTTTGCGGCAGAAATGGCCGAAAAGCAGCGCGTTTACAGCGAAACCTATCCCATCGACGAAGATTTTCTGGCCGCTTTGGCCCATATGCCCGATGCGGCGGGCATTGCAGTGGGCTTTGACCGCGTTGTTATGCTGGCCACTGGCGCGTCGCGTATTGATGATGTTCTGTGGACACCAGTGCCATAAGGTTCAGGTTTTGCCCCTTCCCCCCTGCGCAACCACAGGATAAGCTGTGCCCATGCAGTGGAATTTGCCCAACACTTTGACTGTTCTGCGCCTGCTTGCTGCCCCCGGTGTGGCGGTGATGTTTTTGTATTTTCATCGCCCATGGGCAGATTGGCTTGCGCTGACGCTGTTTGTGGGTGCAGCTATCACCGATTGGTTTGACGGATATCTGGCGCGGCTGTGGCACCAAGAAAGCAAATTCGGCGCGATGCTAGACCCTATTGCCGATAAGGCGATGGTGGTGATCGCCATTATGGTGCTGACGGGGTATTCGGGCATGAACCCTTGGCTGATATTGCCTGCCACAGTTATTCTGTTTCGCGAAGTTTTCGTCTCGGGCCTGCGCGAATTTTTGGGGGCCAAGGCAGGCGCGCTGCCTGTGACCAAACTGGCAAAATGGAAAACCACGGCGCAGATGGTGGCGATTGCGGTTTTGTTTCTGGGAACGGGGCTAGAGTATGTGAACGGTGTCGCCATGCAGGGCATGACGACGGATCAATATTCTGCCGCAGTTTCCGCTGGCCTTGCCGACCCGATCCGCGCCTGTGGCAAGCGCGATTGCGCTTCGGTGGTTTGGGATATTGGGCTGGTATTGATGTGGGTTGCTGCAATTTTGACGGCGATCACAGGGCTTGATTATTTCAACAAATCGCGCCCCTACCTGAAAGAAAACTCATGATCACGGTGGTCTATTTCGCATGGCTGCGTGAACGCATTGGAACAGGCCGCGAACAGATTGAAACGCAGGCCGAAACTGTGGCGCAACTGGTGGCAGAACTTTCGTCAATCGACAGCTATCACGCCGCTGCATTTGCGGATTTGCGTGCGGTGCGGGTCGCGGTTGATCAGGTGCTGACTGATTTTGACGCGCCTTTGGCAGCGGCAAAAGAGGTAGCATTTTTCCCCCCCATGACGGGGGGCTGAATGATTTCGGTTCAATCTGCAGCCTTTGATTTGGGCGATATATCAAACCGCTTTACGGCGGCGCAATCTGGGGCGGAGGCGGGGGCGATTGTTACCTTTTCGGGGGTGGTGCGCGGTGATGGTGGCCTGATTGCGCTGGAAATCGAACATTATCCCGCCATGACCCTACCTGCGATTGAAGATATGGTCAGCGCAGCGCGCGCGCGCTTTGGCCTGCTGGATGCTTGGGTGATCCACCGCTATGGGCGGCTGGCCGTGGGCGAGACGATTATGATGGTTGCCACATCCGCCCCGCACCGCAAAGATGCCTTCGCGGGGGCCGAATTTTTGATGGATTACCTAAAATCGCGCGCGCCGTTTTGGAAAAAAGAACATCTTGCCGATGGCGCTGCTTGGGTTGCGGCCAAGGTCAGTGACGAAGCGGAATTGGCCCGCTGGGATTAGGTAAACAGTTGTTGAAACCGCGCGAGAAAATCGGCGCGCACGTCGGCGGGGGGCCGCAGACGAATGGATAGGCCGCGCAAAACAGCAGGGTCTGGCGCGCCAAACAGCTTATCCGCCTCGGCCCGATCAAAGCCCGCAATTTCAACGGCTTCTAGCCAAGCAGACACTTTATCTGCGGCCTTAATCGCCTTTTTCACAGGCGCGGGCAATGTGGCGGGCAGACCAAAGCGCAGATGAATCGCGGCGGTTAGGCGCGTATCCATTTGGCCATACCCATCGCCCACCGCCGATTTCACGGGCGAAATCATATCGCCAATCACATATTCGGGCGCATCATGCAAAAGCGCCGCCAATTGCCATTTTGGATCAGACACGGCGCGCGCAAAAATCGCTTCGACCAATAGCGAATGTTCCGCTACGGAATAGGCAAAATCGCCCCGCGTCTGCCCGTTCCACCGCGCAACAAAGGCCAGACCATGCGCGATGTCGGCAATTTCAATATCCATCGGGGTTGGATCCAGCAAATCCAGCCGCCGCCCAGATAACATACGCTGCCACGCCCGTGGTTGTTTCATGCCCGCCCTCATTTTCGCCGCATTTTACTGACATTGCCCGCGCCAGTTGTCGAGTGGGGGTATCCGTGCTATTTGCCGCTAAAGAAATAGGAGAATGGCAAATGGCCAATGATTATATCGTAAAAGACATCGCTTTGGCCGAATTTGGCCGCAAAGAACGGACCATTGCCGAAACCGAAATGCCAGGCTTGATGGCGCTGCGCGAAGAATTTGGCGCAAGTAAACCGCTAAAAGGCGCGCGGGTTGTCGGCAGCCTGCATATGACGATCCAGACCGCAGCGCTTATTGAAACGCTGACTGCGCTGGGTGCCGAAGTGCGCTGGGCGTCGTGTAACATCTTC
>CAMAWZ010000083.1 GCA_945861995.1 Pseudorhodobacter antarcticus | reverse complement strand
TGGGCCATTTGCCAGCCGTCACTGCGGGGCAGGTTATTTTCGCCCAAATGGCATGGCTGCCAAGTGCGGGCCTGAATGCAAACTGTATGCTGGATGGGCTTGGGTTTTTGTTTGCCCTGCTTATCCTTGGGATTGGTCTGCTGATTATCATCTACGCGCGGTTTTACCTAAGCGAGGATGACCCGTTTGCGCGCTTTATGGCGTTTTTGTTGCTGTTCCAAGGCGCGATGCTGGGCATTGTGATTTCTGATAACATATTGCTTTTACTTGTTTTTTGGGAACTGACATCGCTGACGTCCTATCTGTTGATCGGCTATTGGGCCCATGATGCGCAGGCCCGCCAGGGCGCGCTCATGGCGCTGGCGGTCACGGGGGCGGGCGGGCTTGCGGTGTTTGCGGGGCTGCTGATTTTGGGGCAAATTGCGGGCAGTTTTGATCTGTCGGTGATTTTGACCAAGGCCGATGTGATCCAATCTAGCCCGCTGTATCTGCCCGCATTGGTGCTGATCGCGCTGGGCGCGTTTGCCAAATCGGCGCAGCTGCCGTTTCATTTTTGGCTGCCACACGCGATGGCCGCACCCACGCCAGTATCGGCTTATTTGCACTCGGCCACGATGGTCAAGGCGGGGTTGTTTTTGCTGGCGCGGCTTTGGCCAGTTCTGGCGGGCACGGATGCGTGGTTTTACATCGTGGCGACAACGGGTTTGTTGACCATGGTTTACGCCGCCAAGGTGGCGCTGTTCAAAGATGATCTTAAGGCGATTTTGGCCTTTTCCACCATCAGCCATTTGGGGCTGATTACGTTTCTGCTTGGCCTTGGCACGCGCGAGGGTCTGGTTGCTGCCGTGTTCCATATCATCGCCCATGCCAGCTTTAAGGCGCCTTTGTTTATGGTCGCGGGCATTGTCCAACATAGCGCCCATACCCGCGATATCACCGCGCTGGGCGGCCTGCGCCGCGCCATGCCGATCAGCTTTGCGCTGGCGCTGATTGCTGCGGCATCTATGGCGGGTGTGCCGCCCTTAAGCGGGTTCTTGTCCAAGGAAATGGCGCTGGAAGCGGCTGCGCATACTGTATGGGCAGGGGCGGCTTGGGCCGTGCCTCTGCTGGCCACATTGGGGGCGATGCTCTCAGTCGCCTATGCGTTCCGCCTTGTGGGCGGGGTGTGTTTGGGGCCAGAAAAGCCCGCTTTGAAAAAGGTGCACGAGGCGGGCCTTGGCCTGTGGCTGCCGCCTGCGATTCTCGTTGCCCTTGTCGCCCTCATTGGGTTTGTGCCGATGACGAGTGCAGGCTGGCTGGTAGAGATTGCCGCAAGTGCCGCGATGGGGCAGGCGGCCGAGGTGAAGATTTACCATTGGCACGGTCTGGCCAGCCCCGCACTATGGATGTCGATTGCGGCTTTTGGCGGCGGCGCGCTGCTGCTGGGCCTGTATCCCAAACTGCGCGCGGTGTGGAACGCCGCGCCGCGCGGGGATGGCAAGCGCGCCTTTGAGGCTGGGCTTGGCGCGCTGATCTGGGCTGCGCGCGCGTCTGTTTTGCGCCTGCACGACGGGGCGCTTAGCCGCAATATGGCCATTGGGTTTATTACCATTTTGGGCGTTTCTGCCTTTGCGATTTGGGGGAATACTTTGCCCACCGCTACCCGAACGGCCACACCGCTGTCCTTTGGGGCGGCGGCACTGGGCGCGGTGCTGCTGATTGTGCTAGCGCTTGCGGTTCTGCGCCACGCGCAGCGGATGTTGGCGCTGCTGTATGTCGGGGTTGTGGGGCTGATCATTTCCATCGGCTTTGCCTATTTGTCAGCGCCTGACCTTGCCCTCACGCAAATCACAGTCGAGGTGGTGACACTTGTTTTATTGCTGCTTGCCCTAAAAATCCTGCCCAAAACCACCCCGCGCGAAGATGGGTTTTTTCAGCGCTGGGGCGCGGCTGCGATTGCGGGCGCGGCCGGTCTTGCGACAGGGGCGCTGGCCTATCTGCTGATGCTGCGCGATGCCGCCTTTCCTGCGATTTCCGTCTTTCATTTGGCGCAATCGAAACCGGGCGCGGGCGGCACAAATGCGGTCAATACCATCATCGTTGATTTTCGCGGCTATGATACCTATGGCGAGATTATCGTGCTGGGCATCGCCGCGCTGATCATTGCCGCCGCCGCGCAAAGCTTGCTTGCCGCACCAAACGTGCGTGCGCGGCTTGCACCGATATTCCCCATGACTGGGCGCGCGGGCGATCCGCATCCGATGATGCTGGCCGTGGCCGCGCGGTTCTTGTTGCCAATTGGTATGTTGATCGGGGTGTACCTGTATCTGCGCGGGCATAACCAACCTGGCGGCGGGTTTGTGGCGGGTCTGGTGTTTGCCATTGCGCTCTTGTTGCAATTTATCGCGTCTGGCTATGTGCCTAGCGTGGCGCGCCAGCGCATCGCCTACCACCGCCTTATCGGGGCAGGGGTGCTGATTGCATCTGCCACGGGCATTGGCGCATGGGTTGCGGGGCGGCCTTTTCTGACATCAAGCTATGGCTATGTAACGCTGTGGCCGCTGGAGACGTTTGAACTGGCCACAGCGGCGCTGTTTGATTTGGGCGTGTTCCTGTGCGTTTTGGGCGCGGTGATGATGGCGCTGACCAGTCTTGCGCAGTTTGGGCAGGCGGAGGGCAAGCATACCCCAACCCCCCCGCCAAAAGGGGGCGCATAAATGGAAGCGCTTATTGCCATAATCATCGGCGCATTAACAGCGGGCGGGGTTTATCTGATGCTGCAGCGGCGCACATTTCCCGTGATTTTGGGTCTGTCGCTGCTGTCTTATGCGGTGAATATCTTCATCTTCATTTCGGGCCGCGTCGCGCTGAATGCGCCGCCCATTGTGGGTATGGGCCCCGCCCCAACTGACCCGTTACCGCAGGCGCTTGTGCTGACCGCAATCGTCATTTCCTTTGGCATGACAGCGGTGATCTTGATGCTGGCCTTGGGCAGTTTCTTGCACACGGGCGATGACAGCGCAGATGGGGGCGGGCAATGACGGCGCATTTTGTGATTTTGCCCGTTATCCTGCCTGCCGTGATGGCGGGGTTGATGGTGCTGTTTGCTCGAAGCCCCGCGTTTGCGCGATTGGGATCAGGGCTGGCGCTTGCGGGGCTGGTTGCGCTGGCAGTTTATAACTTGGCACAGGCAAGTCTTGGGCCCAGCCCTTATTTTCTGGGCAATTGGCCCGTGCCCTTCGGCATTGTGCTGGTGTTAGATCGGCTATCTGCCTTGATGCTGGCGCTGGTGGCAGGGCTGGCGGGCGTGGTCATGGCCTATGTGCTGGCAACGGGCTGGGATCGGCGCGGGCAGTATTTCCATCCGCTGTTTATGTTTCAACTGATGGGTCTAAATGGTGCGTTTCTAACCGCCGATGCCTTTAACCTGTTTGTGTTTTTCGAGGTGCTGCTGATCGCCTCCTACGGGCTGCTGGTGCACAGCGGCGGGGCCGAGAGGATGCGCGCTGGCCTGCAATTTGTGGCGTTTAACCTGCTGGGCTCGACCGTGTTTTTGTTTGCGCTGGCGACGATTTATGCCATTTCAGGAACACTGAACATGGCTGATTTGGCGCAAAAACTGCCCCTGATGCCGCCCGAAGATGCCGCGCTGATCCGGCTGTCTGCCGTGCTGCTGTTGGTGGTCTTTGCCATAAAGGGTGCGCTGGTGCCGCTGCAATTTTGGCTGCCGCGCAGCTATGCGGCGGCCCCCGCGCCCGTTGCCGCCCTGTTTGCGGTTATGACCAAAGTCGGCGCCTATGCGATGATCCGCTTTGGCACGCTGGTGTTTGCGCCCACGCTGGCGGTAACGGGCACGCTGTGGGGCGATATTTTGTGGGCGGCGGGGCTGATGGGCATTGCAGTGGGCGCGCTGGGCGTTTTGGCGGCAGCGCGCCTTGCGCCGCTTATTGGGTTTGCGATCATCGGGTCGATGGGTGTGGTCGTGCTGACTTTGTCGCAGTTCACCGCGCCCGCGCTGGCGGCGGCGCTGTATTACGCGGTGCATTCCGCATTGGCCGCCGCCACACTGTTTTTGCTGCTGGACATGATCACTGCGCGGCGCGGCGGCGATGATCTGGCGCAGGCAGGCCCCAAAATGGCGCAAGGCGGGCTGCTGGCTGGCCTTTTCATGGTGGCGGCTGTGGCCATGGTGGGCCTGCCGCCCCTGTCTGGCTTTGTCGGCAAAGTTCAGGTGTTGCAGGCCCTATCTGCTCATGCCCCCGTGGATGCCCCCGTGGCGTGGAGCGTGATTTTGCTAGGAACGCTGGTCACCATGATTGGCTTTGCCCGCGCAGGATCGGCGCTGTTTTGGCGGGTGGACACAGCGCAGGCCAGCGCAAAACACCCAGCCCAGCCCATTGCCTTTGCCGCCATCTTTGCGCTGATTGCGGCGATGGTCGCGCTAAGCCTATTCGCCGCCCCCGTGGCCGAATGGCTGGCCATTACCGCGGATAATCTGATCGCCCCGCAGGCCTATATCGATGTGCAATCCTTGCCAGCGGTGGCCCCATGATAGCCAAGATATTCCCACATCCTTATTTGTCCCTGACCCTTGGCGTTTTATGGATGCTGCTGGTGAACAGGCTTGCCGTTGGCAGTTTGGTCATGGCCACGATTTTGGCCATAGCGATTCCCCATATAAGCGCCGCCTATTGGCCCGCGCGCCCCCGCCTTGTGCGCCCAATGGCCCTTTTAGGCTATATCGGGCTAGTTCTGCATGATGTGGTCGTATCCAGCTTTGCCGTGGCCAAGATCATCTTGTTCATGCCGCCCGCGCAGATCAAATCGGCCTTTATCACAGTGCCAATTGACCTTCCCTCGCCCGAGGCAATTACCCTGCTGGCGGGCACTATCACCATGACACCAGGCACCCTGACAGTGGATATCGCGGCTGATGGGCGCAGCCTGTTGATCCACAGCCTGCACGCGCCCGACCAAGGCGCGATTAGGGACGAGATTAAATCCCGCTACGAGGCCCGTTTGAAAAGGATTTTCGCATGATCGCACTGGCCTTAAACTTTGCAATTGGCTGCTTTGCCGTGGCGCTGCTGCTGAACCTGTGGCGGTTGGCCTTTGCGCCGACCAATACCGACCGCATTTTGGCAGTGGATACGATGGTGGTCAATATCATCGCGCTGATCGTGCTCTATGGCATCAAAACCGCCAGTGGCATCAACTTTGAGGCCGCGCTGCTGTTAGCCTTTACGGGCTTTGCCTCGACAATCGCATTTGCCAAGTATCTGCTGCGGGGGAGTATCATCGAATGATCGGGACAGCGCTAGACTTGATCATTGCAGCATTGTTGGTGCTGGGCGGTATCTTTGGGCTGATTGGCAGCTTTGGTCTGCTGCGCCTTAGGGATGCGATGCAGCGCCTGCACGCGCCGACCAAAGCCAGCACTGTGGGTTTGGGCGCTGTGCTGATTGCTTCGGCAATTGCTGGCGGGTCTTGGCAAGAGGTCTTGGTGACGCTGTTCATTTTTCTGACCGCGCCCTTAACGGCGCTGTATTTGGCAAAGACCTTGATCCACGGGCATATCAACCCTTCGGATGTGCCGCCTGCCGCAAACGGCGCGCAATGGGCCGCGCAACCGCCCGTTGCACAAAAGCAATAGCCCCGCTTGCAGAATTTTTACCACTAGGTCAAAGTGACGCCACACCCGCAAAAGGGGCCACCCATGCAACTGACCGAATCCTTGACCCAACCCCGCAGCCAAAACCTGCCGCAAGTGACCCATGCCCGCAACGCGCCCATGCCGCTCGATCTGGATTGGGTGGCATCTGTGCAGGCCAATACTTCGGCGATTGAAAGGCGCTGCGCGAGCATTGGCGGGCGGCGGACAGTCAAGAAAGACTATCAGGCAGCATGGCTGTGCAAAGCGATTTCCCTGATTGATCTGACCACCCTGTCGGGTGATGATACCAAAGGCCGCGTGCAGCGCCTATGCGCCAAGGCCCGCCAGCCAGTGGCTCCAGCGGTGCTGGATGCGCTGGGGATGCAGGGCCTGACAGTGGGCGCGGTGTGCGTCTATCACGATATGGTTGAAACAGCCGTGCGCGCGCTGGAAGGCAGCAATATTCCCGTGGCCGCCGTGTCTACCGGCTTTCCTGCGGGCCTGTCGCCCCTGCATTTGCGCATTGCTGAAATTGGCCAATCGGTGCAGGCGGGGGCGCGGGAAATTGATATTGTTATCTCGCGCCGTCATGTGCTGACGCAAAATTGGCAGGCGCTGTATGATGAAATGCTGGCCATGCGGCAGGCCTGCGGCGATGCCCATGTCAAGGCGATTTTGGCCACGGGCGAACTTGGCAGTCTGCGCAATGTTGCCCGCGCCAGCCTGATCTGCATGATGGCGGGGGCGGATTTCATCAAAACCTCCACGGGAAAAGAGGCGGTGAATGCGACCCTGCCCGTTTCGCTGACGATGATCCGCGCGATCCGCGATTATCAAGACCGCACAGGCATCAAGGTGGGCTACAAACCCGCAGGCGGCATTGCCAAGGCCAAAGATGCGCTGGTTTATCTGGCGCTGATGAAGGACGAATTGGGGCAGCCTTGGTTGCAACCCGATCTGTTTCGCTTTGGCGCGTCCAGCCTGCTGGGCGATATTGAACGGCAGTTAGAGCATTACCTGACGGGCAATTATTCGGCGGGCCACCGCCATGCTTTGGCGTAAGGGGGCAGCACATCATGACCATTAAAGATATTTTCGATACCATGTCCTACGGCCCCGCCCCAGAAAGCGCCGCCGAGGCGCAGGCGTGGATTACAGCCCATCAAGGCCGTTTTGGCCATTGGATTGACGGGCGCTTTACGGACGCCGCGCAAACCTTTGAAACGCTGAACCCTGCCACGGGCTCGGTTCTGGCGCAGGTCAGCGAAGGCAGCGCAGTTGATGTCGATGCCGCCGTCGCCTCTGCCCGCCGCGCGCAGGCCAAATGGGCCGCAATGGCCCCTCATGCGCGGGCCAAAATCCTATATGCACTCGCGCGGATGGTGCAAAAGCACGCCCGCCTGTTTGCGGTTTTAGAAACCTTGGACAATGGCAAACCCATCCGCGAGACGCGCGATATCGACATCCCGCTTGTTGCGCGGCATTTTTACTATCACGCGGGGCTTGCGCAATTGCAGGGTGCCGAAATGCCAGACTATGGCCCGTTGGGCGTTGTTGGCGCGGTTATTCCGTGGAATTTTCCGCTGCTGATGCTGGCGTGGAAAGTCGCCCCAGCGCTGGCTGCGGGCAATTCTGTCGTCCTAAAACCCGCCGAATACACGCCCCTAACTGCCCTGCTGTTTGCGCAGCTTTCCGTGCAGGCGGGTCTGCCCAAAGGCGTTTTAAACGTGGTCACAGGTGCGGGCGATACTGGCGCGGCGCTGGTCGCGCACAGCGGCGTCGATAAAATCGCCTTTACGGGCAGCACCGAAGTAGGCCGCAAAATCCGTCAAGCTACGGCAGGCACTGGCAAGGCGCTGACGTTGGAACTTGGCGGAAAATCGCCTTATATCGTGTTTGACGATGCCGATATTGACAGCGCTGTCGAAGGGCTGGTGGATGCTATTTGGTTCAACGGCGGGCAGGTCTGCTGCGCTGGCAGCCGCCTTTTGGTGCAGGAAGGGATCGCAGATCGGTTCTATGCCAAGCTGAAACGCCGCATGGACGGGCTGCGCGTGGGCGACCCCTTGGACAAATGCATCGACATGGGGGCCATCGTGCACCCGCAGCAATTGGCGCGCATTACGGATATGGTCAGCGCCAGCGCGGGCGATATTTACCGCGCGGCAACACCCATTCCAAACGGCTGTTATTACCCGCCCACGCTGATTACGGGCCTGTCCACCGCCAGCCCCTTGATGCAAGAAGAAATCTTTGGCCCCGTGCTGGTGGCGATGACCTTTCGCACCCCAGAAGAGGCCGTGCTTTTGGCCAATAACACCCGCTATGGGCTGGCAGCTTCGGTCTGGAGCGAGAATATCAACCTTGCCCTTGATATCGCGCCAAAGCTGGTGGCGGGTGTGGTCTGGGTCAACGGAACCAATATGTTCGACGCCGCCGCTGGCTTTGGCGGAATGCGCGAATCTGGCTTTGGCCGCGAAGGCGGGTGGGAGGGATTGCTGGCCTATCTGCGGCCCAAAACGCAGGGCAAACCGTTGGCGCAGGCGCGCGCCAATTTCCCCGCGCCAACCTCTGCCGAAGGGATGGATCGCACCGCCAAACTGTTCATCGGCGGCAAGCAGGCACGCCCCGATGGCGGGTATAGCCAAGCGGTTACCACTCTCAAGGGCAAGCTGCTGGGCGAAGTGGGGATCGGCAATCGCAAGGATGTTCGGGGCGCCGTCGAGGCCGCCCACGCCGCCAAAGGTTGGGGCAAAGCCACCGCGCACAACCGCGCGCAGGTGATTTATTACATCGCCGAAAACCTATCCGCGCGGGCAGATGAATTTGCCCGCCGCCTAAACGATATGGGGGCCAAAAATGGCGTGACCGAAGTGGATATGTCCATCCAGCGCCTGTTCACCTACGCTGCTTGGGCCGATAAATATGACGGCGCAATCAAGCCCGTGCCCCTGCGCGGCACGGCGCTGGCATTGAATGTGCCCGTCGGCGTGATTGGGGCCATTTGCCCCGATGAAGCCCCGCTTTTGGGCCTGATCTCCCTTATGGCCCCTGCAATAGCGATGGGGAGCACCTGCGTTCTGATCCCCTCGCAAACCGCGCCGCTGGCGGCCACCGATTTCTACCAAGTGCTTGAGACGTCCGATCTGCCTGCAGGTGTGGTGAATATCATCACGGGCGATCATGGCGAACTTGGCAAATCGCTGGCAGGGCACATGGATGTGGATGCGGTGTGGTCGTTTTCATCGACGCCCATTTCGCAGATGATCGAGGCGCAATCGGTGGGCAACCTGAAACGCACATGGGTCAACAATGCGCGGGCAGTAGACTGGTTTGCCCCCGCCGCCGAGGGCCGCGCGTTTTTGCGCGCGGC
>CAMAWZ010000082.1 GCA_945861995.1 Pseudorhodobacter antarcticus | reverse complement strand
AAAAATATGGCGCGCCCGATCAGGCCCATATTGAAAGCTATTTGTTCTTTGACCGCGATAACCCCAATTCGGTGGCATCTTGCCTGACCAATGCGCGGGAAAACGGGCGAATCATTCGCACAGCGCTGACCACGCAAGTGTGGGACGCGCTGAATACCGCCTTTCAGGAATTGCGGGGCATTGAGGGCGCGCGCGCCCGTCAAGACCTGTCGCATTTGACCGATTGGGTCATGCGCCAAGCGGCCATGCTGCGCGGGGCGATTGATGCGACGCTTTTGCGCAATGACGGCTATAATTTCCTGAACATCGGCTATTATCTGGAACGCGGCGATAGCACGGCGCGCCTGATGGACGTGAAATACTATGTGTTGCTGCCGCGCGCGGATTTTATCGGCACGGGGCTGGACAATGACCAGTGGTCGATGCTGCTGCGCGCGATGTCGGCCAACCGCGCCTTTCATTGGGCTTATGGCGGGGAAATTACATCTGCCAAGATCGCGCATTTTCTGATTCTGAACCCGCAATGCCCGCGCAGCTTGATCACGTGCGTGGCGGGGATGAACAACCACGCCGCGCGCTTGGCCAAGCTGTATGGCCACGAGACGGCGGCAACCAAAGCCTTTGCGGCGCTGCTGGCCGAATTGGAACGCCAAACCACTGACCAAATTTTCGACGAAGGTCTGCACGAGTTTTTGACCCGCTATATCACCCAAACCACCGATCTGGGACGGATTATCTTTGAAAGCTATTTGTCTGGGGATATTTAGCCATGTTGCTAACTGTCGATCATGTGACCCATTACACCTATGACCGCCCCGTGCGCGGGGTTGTGCAAAGCCATCGCCTGACCCCGTCGCATTTTGACGGGCAGCGCGTGATGGATTGGGCCGTATCGGTGACAGGCGGCGTGATGGGGGGTAGTTTTCGCGATGGGGCAGGGGATTTGGTGCAAAGCTGGACAATCGCAGGCCCTGTTTGCGAAATTGCAGTGCATGTTCAGGGGCAGGTAGAGACAACCGATTTGGCAGGCCTGCTGAAGGGCCACCGCGAGACTGTGCCGCCTTTGGCCTATTTGCGGCGAGCGGCTGCCACGATGCCCGATGCTGCGATCACAGAATTGGCCAGTGCCTTTACTGCCGCTGATCTGCTGGGCGGGGCGCATACCCTGTCTGCCGCTGTGTCTGACAACATCGCCTATGCGCCCGGCACGACGCATGGCGCAACCACGGCGGCGCAGGCCTTGGCGCTGGGCACAGGCGTGTGCCAAGACCATGCACAGGTGCTGATTGCGGCGGCGCGGGTGGCGGGGCTGCCTGCGCGCTATGTATCGGGCTATTTGCAGGCCAATGCGGACGGCGCGGCGCATGAGGCTGCCCATGCGTGGGCAGAACTTTACGTGCAGGGCTTTGGTTGGATTGGTTTTGATCCTGCCAACCGCTGCTGCCCTGATGCGCGCTATATCCGCCTTGGATCAGGCCTTGATGCGCAAGATGCAGCCCCCATTCGCGGCATTCCGCGGGCAGTGGGCAGCAGGGGGGCGGCTGCGGAAAACCTAGCGGTCACTGTTGCGATTGCCGCGCAGGAACAATAGCCTAGCCCTTGTAGAATGGCGGCTTAGGGGATTCGGATTGACCTATTGCGTGGGACTTTTGCTGAACGAAGGCATGGTGATGCTGTCGGACACCCGTACCAATGCGGGGCTTGATAACATTGCCACCTACCGCAAAATGTTCACCTTTGTTGAAGAGGGCGAGCGGGTGATTGTCATCGTCACTGCGGGCAGCCTTTCGGTGACGCAAACCACCATCGCCCGCCTGCGCGAGGCGATTGATGATCCGGATGCCAGCGAATCCACCTCAATTATGAAAGCGCCGACCATGCTAAAGGTCGCCTCACTTATCGGGGCCGCGCTGTGCGCTGTGCGGCTGGAAATTGACGAAAAGCTGGCCACAATGAAACAGGGCGCAACGGCCACGATGCTGGTTGCCGCCCAGCGTAAAGGCGGGCCGATGCGGCTGTTTTTGGTCTATCCCGAAGGCAATTTCATCGAGGCGACCGAAGACACCCCGTTTTTGCAAATTGGCGAGCATAAATACGGCAAGCCGATCCTTGACCGCGTGGTCAAGCCCGCCACAAGCCTTAGCGACGCGGAAAAGGCGGTGCTTTTGTCGATGGATTCGACCCTGCGGTCGAACCTTTCTGTGGGGATGCCATTGGATTTATGCATCATTGAAAAAGATGCCCTGAAAATCAGCCGTATGCGGCGGATCGAGGCGGGGGATGAGGCGTTTCGCGCCATGTCCGAAGGGTGGAGCCGCGCCCTGCGCGATGGGTTCGCGCAGATTAAGGTTTAGGTGTTGGCCGCAAACAATGCGGCAACGGCATCAAAAAACCGCGCCCGTGCAGCGGGGCCTTCCATGATAATTTCATGCTCGGCCCCTGTGAACAGGTCTAGCGTGGATGCGGGCCAGATCGCCATGCGGGCGTGAATGGGCATCGGATCAACCACCTTTTCCGCCGTGCCAAGCGCCGTATAGGCGAGCAGGGCGGGCGAGGACATTAGCGCCAGCGCATTGGTTTCCATCATCGCGGCGCGGCCCCATGCCATGCTGGGCCCGCCAAGGCACAGGTCGGGATGGGCCTGAGCCTGCGCTTTCATATAACGCCACATATCGGGGTCTGTTGTCAGCACATTGCCCATGAACTGCGCGTCAATCACATAAGTGGTCGCCCCCGTTCCGGGTGCATACAAATGGCTTAGGCCAAACAGGGATGGTACCGCCGTAATCACCCCCGCCACGGGCCGCATCCACGTCGACATGGAAAGCCCCCACATCGGCGCCGAAAACGCCGCCGCTTTGAACGGATGGGTGCCCATAAGGGTACGCAGGGCAATGCAGCCGCCCATAGAATGGGACAAAAGATAATAGGGATGGGGCAAATCATGGCGCTGGGCGGTGTCAAGCATCGCCTCGATATCGCGCTGATATTCGGCGAAATCTGTGACATGGCCCGTCATTCGATCTTCCACCGCGCGGTCAGACAAGCCTTGACCGCGATAATCAATCGAAATTACGCCAAAGCCCGCGCGGGCCAAATACCCCGCCGCCATGCCATATTTTTCGATATATTCCGTGCGCCCTGGCAGCAGAAAAACAGTGCCTTTCGCTGCCGTTGTGGGCCAAATCCCAAATCTTAGGCGCACCCCATCAGGGGCCTTCGCCCAAACGGCAAAACCGCCGTCAGGGCCGTGCGCGACATCGTTATACAGCGGGGCAGAGGTCATGCCAGCGCCGATCCCAGCCGCATGGCAGTTGGCAGCGATCCATCAATGCGCAGTTTGCCCGACATATAGGCCCCCGTGGCCCCCATCTCGCCCGACAAAATGGCTGCGAACACATCGGCATCGGCGGTGAGGGTTACATCCGCCTCTTCATCGCCCGCGCGTGCGCCATTGGCATCCAGCATGATCGCGCCTTCGCCTTCGATTACGAATTTTGCGATGCCATCAAAGCCATCCCCCAGCTTTGCCGACAAGGCAGCCACTGCTTTTTCTATCACATCTGACATCTTTTTTCCTTTTCTGGGCCGTTTTGGGGCCTGTGGCGCGCGCCTTTCTTGAAATCTGCGCGCATTGCGTTAGGCTTACAACCATGAAAGCACGCATTTCATTACTCAACTGTGTCAAAGTGGCGTTCGTGGCGATTTTTTTCGCGGCAAGCCCAGTTGTTTCCCAAACCGCAGATTTGGACGCGCTGTTTGATCGTCTGAAATCGGCCCAAGCCGCCGAGGCCGAGGAGATTGAGGCGGAAATCTGGATTGCGTGGTCAAAGTCGGGTTCGGATGCGATGGATTTGCTGCTACAACGTGGGCGCGATGCAATGGCGGCGGGGGATGCGGAAGTGGCGGTGCAGCACCTGACAGCGCTGGTCGATCATGCCCCCGATTTTGCCGAAGGCTGGAATGCGCGCGCGACCGCCTATTACCAGCTTGGGCAATTTGGCCCATCGGTTTCCGATATTGCCCGCGCGCTAACGCTCAATCCGCGCCATTTTGGGGCTTTGTCGGGCCTTGGCAGCATATTTGAAGAATTGGGCGCGCCTGATAAGGCGGTCGAGGCCTATCATGCCGCGCTGAAAATTAACCCCTTTGCCAGTGGGGCTGCGGATGCTATCGCCCGCATTCAGGCCGCCGCCCAAGGCCAAGACCTGTAACCCCGCAAAGGCTGCCCGATGTGCGCGAAATTCACCACGCCGCCGCAGCGGGTCACGGCCATGCTGGGCCCGACCAACACCGGCAAAACGCATTATGCCATCGAGCGGATGCTGGGGCACCGCACGGGGGTTATTGGCCTGCCGCTGCGGCTGCTGGCGCGCGAAGTGTATGACAAAATCGTCGCCCTGCGCGGCCCGTCGGTGGTGGCGCTGATTACGGGCGAGGAAAAGATCATCCCGCCGCGCGCGCAGTATTGGGTTGCCACGACCGAAGCGATGCCGCTGGACATTGGGGCCGATTTTGTCTGCGTGGATGAAATTCAGCTTTGCGCCGACCCTGACCGCGGCCATGTGTTTACCGACCGTCTTTTGCGCGCGCGCGGGCTGATCGAGACGCTGTTTTTGGGATCAGACACCATGCGCGGGGCGATCTTAGACCTGATCCCGCGGGTCGAGTTGCTAAAGCGCGACCGCATGTCGGCTCTGTCTTATACGGGGCAGAAAAACCTATCTCGCCTGCCCGAACGCACTGCGATTGTGTGCTTTTCGGTCGATGCGGTTTACGCCATTGCCGAGGTGATCCGCCGCACCAAAGGCGGCTGCGCGGTGGTGATGGGCGCGCTAAGCCCGCGCACGCGCAATGCACAGGTGGCGCTGTATCAAAACGGCGAGGTGGATTATTTGGTGGCGACCGATGCAATTGGCATGGGCCTTAATCTGGACATCAAACACATCGCCTTTGCCGCCACGGGCAAATTTGATGGGCGGCGGATGCGCGCGCTGTATCCCCAAGAACTGGCGCAAATTGCGGGCCGCGCGGGGCGGCATGTGCAAAACGGCACCTTTGGTACCACAGGCGAGGTGCGCCCGATTGCGCCCGAGGTGATCGAGGCGATCGAGGCGCATCGGTTTGACCCTATTCGCAAACTGTATTGGCGCAATCACGAGCTGGAATTTGGCAGCGTAGACAGGCTGATACGCAGTTTGGAATACCCCACGTCAGACCCTTGGCTGACGCGCGCGCGCGACGCCGACGATGTCGTGGCGCTGAAAACCCTAAGCCAAATGCCAGAAGTGGCTGAGAAACTTATATCGCCCCAGCGGATCAAACTGCTGTGGGATGTTTGCCGCATTCCCGATTTTCGCGGGGCAAGCGAGACCGAACACGCCAGCCTTTTGGCAATGATTTTCGGCTTTTTGACGGGGCGCGGGCTGGCGCGCACGCGGATCCCGCATGATTGGATCGAAAAAGCGGTATATCGCATCGACAAAAGCACGGGTGATATTGACACGCTGTCAAAACGTCTGGCCTATATCCGCACTTGGACATATGTTGCCACCGCAGACGGTTGGGTGCAGAACGAAGACCATTGGCGGCAGGCTACACGTGCTGTAGAGGATCGTCTGTCGGATGCGTTGCACGCAGCGCTCGCGCAAAGATTTGTAGACCGCCGTACCAGCATGTTGATGCGGCGGTTGAAACAGAAGGAGACCCTCGTGGCCGAGGTGAACGATAAGGGCGAAGTGACGGTAGAAGGCGAATTTGCTGGCCGTTTGGATGGATTTCGATTTGCGCAAGACGCAAGCGCAAGCGAGGGCGTGGCGAATACCACCCTGCGCCAAGCCGCGATGGAGGCGCTGCGCCCAGAACTGCATCTGCGCGCAGACCGCTTTTATAACGCGCCCGATACAGAAATGGACTTCACAACCCAAGGCGGGCTGATGTGGGGCAATTCTGCCGTTGGCAAACTGGTCAAGGGCGGCGAGCCGCAGCGACCCCAAGTCGCGGCCTTTGTGGATATAGATGCAGGCCCAGAGGTTGCCGAAAAGGTCACCCGCCGCTTGCAACATTTTATTGACCGCAAAGTGGCGGCTGGGTTTGAACCTATGCTGGCTATGGCGCGGGATGAGGCGCTGACGGGCCTTGCGCGCGGCTTTGCGTTTCGGATGACCGAAGCGATGGGCGTGATCGCGCGCGAGGCTGTCGCAGCCGAGGTCAAAGATCTAGATCAACCTGCCCGCGCTGCGCTGCGCAAGCATGGCATCCGCTTTGGTCAGTACACAGTCTTTATGCCCGCGCTCTTGAAACCCGCGCCCACGCGGTTGCGTCTGGTGCTGTGGTCATTGTGGAACGGGCTGGACGATTTTCCCGAAAGCCCGCCGCCCGGTCTTGTTACTATTCCAAACCTTCCCGCCGTGCCGCGCAGCCATTACACGCTGGCAGGCTATCACCCTGCGGGCGCGCGGGCGCTGCGCATTGATATGCTGGAACGACTGGCCGATATTTTGCGCAATTTGGACAGCAAGGCAGGGTTCGAAGCGACCCCCGATATGCTGTCGATCACGGGGATGAGCGCGGAACAATTTGCTGATTTGATGGGCGGGCTTGGATACAAGGCCACCAAGGGCGAGCGGGCCAAAGTCAAGATCGCAGCCCCTGTGGTCGTGGATGATACCCCGCGCGTGAACCCGATTACCGAAGAAGAATCGGTATTTGCCGCGCCAGAGGCGCTGGAACCTGCCGCGGAAGCAGCCCCAGAAATGGAAAGCTTCTACACCTACACTTGGGGCCCAAAGCCCCGCTTTGAGCGCCCCGCGCGCAAGCCAGAGGGCGAGGGCGCGGGCCAACCGCGCGATGCAAACCGCGAAGGTCGGGGCGAAGGTCGGGGCGAGGGGCGCAAAGGCGGCGGCCAGAACCGCGGCCAGTATCGCAGCCAGCAAGGGGGCCAGCAGGGGGGCGAGGCTGCGAAAGACGGTGCGCCAACCGAAGCTGTTCCTGCCACCGATGCCGCAAGCCCGCGTCCAGACCGCCGCAATGATCGCGGTGGGTTTAAGGGTGATCGCAAAGATGGCGAGCGCAAAGATGGTGACCGCAAGGGCGGGGATCGTAAAGGTGGGGATCGTAAAGGTGGGGATCGCGGCGCAGCAGATCGCGGCGATTTCAAGGGCGATCGCAAAGGCAATGATCGCGGCAAGCCAGCGCGCGATGATTTCAAACCCAAATCCTTTGAATCGCGCCCCGAAAAACCCATCGACCCTGACAACCCTTTCGCCGCCCTCATGGCGCTGAAATCAAAACGATAGGGGCGATTTGGCGGGACCAAGCGCAAAGCCTAAACCCTTTGCTGCGCCTGCCGCGCAACAAAAGCTGCGTCTTGATAAATGGCTGTTCGCGGCCCGCTTTTTCAAATCGCGCGAACTTGCCAGCGCGCACGTTATCGAGGGCCATTTGCGCCTGAACGGTCAGCCTTGCGCCAAACCTGCGCACGGGGTTGGGGTGGGCGATGTTCTGACATTTGTGCAAGGCAATCGCGTGCGGGTGATACGGATTTCGGCACTTGCCGCGCGGCGCGGCCCCGCCGTCGCGGCGCAATCGCTTTATGTCGATATTGACGCAGCCGTGCCGCCCAAACCTGCTTGAATTGCCCCCCAAGCCCCGCTAACAAGCGGCCAAGCTAGAAGGATAAAGCCATGACCTATGTCGTGATCGACAATTGCATCGCCTGCAAATACACAGACTGTGTCGAAGTCTGCCCCGTAGATTGCTTTTACGAGGGCGAAAATATGCTGGTGATTCACCCTGATGAATGCATCGACTGCGGCGTGTGCGAGCCTGAATGCCCTGCCGATGCCATTCGCCCCGATACCGAGGCGAATATGGATGAGTGGGTCACGTTTAACCGCAAATATTCCGAAATGTGGCCTGTTATCGTCACCAAGAAGGACCCAATGCCAGATGCCGCCGCCCGCGATGGTGAAACGGGCAAGCGCGAGACGTATTTTTCGGAAAAGGCTGGCAAAGGCGGCTGATCCCGCTTTTTCAATCCGGGCAACGATTCGGCCTAATTGGGGCGATTCGGGGGCATTTTTTGCCAATACACCATATATACCCCGACAAATCCCCGCATTGCGCAGATCTGGCGCGCCGTGCCTGTTGGAAATGCAACAAAATTGTGATAAATGTTTAAACACAAGATTAATTTCCGCCCGTCGCCTGCTTTGGTGCTGCTCGCCCAAGGTTGCGTTTTGTAGTCATTCAGTCCCTATCCGCCGCAAGCGCTGCTTGTGGTCAGGGATTTGTTCGTTGCAAACGGGCCCAATGTAAGGTGCAAGATGACCAAATCGAAAAAGCCCGATTTCCGCCCTAACGAGTTTGTCGTTTACCCTGCGCATGGCGTGGGGAAAATCATCTCGATTGAGGAGCAGGAAATCGCTGGCATCCATCTGGAATTATTCGTGATTTCGTTTGAAAAGGATAAGATGACGTTGCGTGTGCCCACTCACAAGGCGACCGAAATCGGCATGCGCGGCCTGTCCACCCCTGATTTGATTAACAAAGCCCTTGATACACTGAAGGGCAAGGCCCGCGTCAAGCGCGCGATGTGGTCGCGCCGTGCGCAGGAATATGAACAAAAGATCAATTCGGGTGATTTGATGGCAATTGCCGAAGTGGTGCGCGATCTGCACCGCAGCGATGATCAGCGCGAGCAAAGCTATTCCGAGCGTCAGCTTTATGAGGCCGCGCTTGACCGCCTAACCCGTGAGGTCGCCGCAGTTGCGGGCACAGATGAAGCAGGCGCACAGAAAAAGGTCGGCGAAGTATTGGTCGGCCGCGCTGCGTAAATTTCAGCCCATATCTAACATAAAAGCGGCCTTTGGGGCCGCTTTTTTCATGACTGACGCGGGCTAAAAATCGCGTTCTGGCCGCTTTTCGTCTTCGTCTTCTTGCATATCGGGCATCAGGGGTGGGTCGTCCTCGGACGGCTGCGGTGATGTCTCTGCTTCGGCTTGCATGGGGTGGACTTCGTGCAATTCTTCCATCATGGCCGT
>CAMAWZ010000081.1 GCA_945861995.1 Pseudorhodobacter antarcticus | reverse complement strand
CGCTGCGCGGGTTATCATCGGTAACAATCTGCATATCGCTGTGGCGCGCGGCGGCCTGCCCCATCAAAGGGCGCTTGGTGGTATCGCGGTCACCGCCTGCGCCAAAGACAATTATAATCCGCCCCATCACATGCGGGCGCAGGGCCTGCGCGGCCGTGGCAATCGCATCGGGCGTATGGGCATAATCGACAAAGACAGATGCACCATTTTTGCGCCGCCCCGCCATTTGCATCCGCCCGCGCACGCCAGAAAGCTGTGGAAGAACCTCCATCACCTCGCCCACAGCGCCGCCTGCGCCAATGACAAGCCCCGCAGCAAGCGCAACGTTTTCCGCCTGAAACCCGCCGATCAGGCCCAAGCGCACCTGAAACGGCCGCCCTTCCCATGCCAGCCGCACATCCTGCCCGCTGGCATCAAACCGCTGGCCCACAATTTGCAACGTGGCCGCATCATCCGCGCCCACCGTAATCACCCGCTGCCCGCGCGCGGCGGCAATTTCGGCGACCTCTATGCCCTTGGCATCGTTTATGTTGACCACCGCCACCCCATCTTCGGGCAAAACGCGGTTAAATAATGCGGCTTTGGCCGCAAAATAGGCGTCGAACGTCTTGTGATAATCGAGATGATCTTGGCTAAAGTTGGTAAACCCCGCCGCGCGCAGATGCACGCCGTCCATGCGGTGCTGGTCAAGCCCGTGCGATGACGCCTCCATCGCGCCGTGGGTGACGCCTTCGTGCGCTGCGCGGGCCAGCAGCGCGTGCAGGGTAATTGGGTCGGGCGTGGTGTGGCTTGACGGGGCCGAAATTGCCCCCTCGACCCCCGTTGTGCCGATATTGATGGCGCTTTGCCCCAGCGCGGCCCAAATTTGGCGGGTAAAGGTGGCCACAGATGTCTTTCCATTCGTGCCCGTCACCGCAACCATCACAGAGGGCTGCGCGCCAAACCACAGCGCGGCCGCGCGGGCCAGCGCCTCGCGCGGATCATCCAGCACAACCAGCGCCGCATCCCTGCCCGCCAGCGCGGCGGCTGCAAGTTGCGCGCCAGCGGGGTCGGTCAAAACAGCCGCCGCGCCATTTTGCAAAACCTGTTCAAGATACTGCGCCCCCTGCGAATGGCTGCCCGCCAGTGCCGCAAACAGCGCCCCCTGCCCTGCAAGTCGGCTGTCTACAGCCAACCCTGTAATCCAAGGATTGCGCCCTGCCCGTGCCGTCAGACCCAAATCAGACAGCCGCTTTGTCGCGGGGGGGGGAATATCTATCATGCTTTTTCCTGCCATTTTGCGCAGCGCCTGCGCTAATTGTTAACGGGCAGTATCGCATTTTCTTCGGCAGGTTCAACCAATGGCCGCAGCCCCAGCAAAGGCGCCGTGCGGCGAATGATTTCTGCAGCCACAGGCACCGCCGTCCAACCCGCCGTTCGCTTTACCTTGGCCCCCGAAGTTTCAACAGGTTCGTCCAGTGTCACGATCAACACATATTTCGGATCAGATATTGGAAAAACCGCAGCAAAGGTATTGATCACCTTATCTTCATAATACCCGCCGCCCTTTTTCACCTTATCCGCCGTGCCCGTTTTGCCGCCCACCTCATAGCCTGCAACCTCGCCAAGGCTGGCTGTGCCTTCGGTGACCACACGGCGCAGCATGGTCATCGATGCATCTGCCGCAGCCTCGGACAACACCTGCGGGCCAATATAGGGCGCGTCCCGATGCAAAATCGTGGGCTTTACCAAACGCCCGCCATTGGCCAGCGTGGCATAGGCCGCCGCAAGGTTCATCGGACTGCCCGAAATGCCATGGCCATAAGATGCGGTGATCGTCATAATTTCAGGCCAACGGTCTGGGCGCAGAGGCCGCGCAGATGGCGCTTCGATCAGTTCGACAGGCGAGGGATCAAACAGGCCGAGTGCCTTTAGAAACGCCTGCTGCCGCTCGGCGCCAATCATCAGCGCGATATGCGCGGTGCCGACATTGGACGATTTCGCAATAACATCCGATACTGAAAGCAAAGGGCCATAGTTCTTACCTTCAAACTCTTGTATCGTGTGTTTCCCCCAGATCATCGGCGCATTGGCATCGACCATCGACTCGGGGTTCAGCAGACCCAAATCCATGGCTTGGGCGGCCGCAAAGATTTTGAATGTTGAACCCAGTTCGTACACGCCCTGCACAGCGCGGTTGAACAGCGGGCTGTCATCGGGGTTGCCAGAGGTGGGGTTGGCAGGCCGATCATTGGGATCGAACGTGGGCCCAGCGGCCATAGCCACAATCTCGCCCGTAGCGACCTCCATCAAGATCGCAGCGCCACCTTTGGCCGACAGCATCGAAATACCCGTTTGCAGCACTTCTTCCACCGTAGTCTGCACTGTCAAATCCAGTGACAGAACCAGCGGCTTGCCCGCCTGCGCAGGGTCGCGCAACCGCGCGTCCATTGCCTTTTCAACGCCCGCCACGCCAATCACTTCGGCGCTGTCCACGCCTTCGTGGCCAAAACTCGCCCCGCCCAAAACATGCGCCGCCAGTTGGCCGTTGGGGTAAAGCCGCATCTCGCGCGCGCCAAACAGCAGGCCCGGGTCGCCAATTTCATGCACCGCCTGCTTTTGTTCTGGCGAAAGCGTGCGGCGCACCCACAAAAAGCTGCGCCCATCGGTCATGCGGCGCAAAAGCGCGGCCTCGTCAAGTTCAGGGAAAAGCGCTGCCAGTTTCTTGGCAACATTAGGCGGGTCAACCAAATCGCGGGTTTGGACATACAGCGCATAGGTTGACAGGTTGGTGGCCAGCACATTGCCATTGCGATCCAAAATATCCGCGCGGCTGGCATTGATGCTGGGGCCGATCTGCGCCAAGCGCGGCTCGGCAGGCTCGGTCGCGGCCAGTTTGCCCATTTGCAGCGCAATCAGTGCGTAGGCCGAAAAGAACGCCGCCGCCAGCAGGAATATCCGCATTTGGGATTGGTTGCGCTGCGCCTCGCGCATTGTGTGATGGCGCAGCGCAAGGTTTTCTTGTTCGATCCGATCAGGGTTTGCCCCACTGGCGCGGGCCTGCAAAATTCGAGCAAGGGGGCGAAGGGGAATGCGGGTCATGGCTGTCCTTCTGGCGCGTTAGGGGCGGTCAGGTCTGGGGTGCTTTGGCCCTGTTCAAAAGTGGTGTCTGGCGGGCCAAGCAGCGCGTCTGGCGCGGGATAGGCAATGTCAGATGCCGCGCCAAACTGTGTTGGCTCCATCGGGAACAAGCCCAAGCGGTCAAAGTTCAGCGTCACCAATTCGCGCAAACGGTCGGGGCGGTTCAAATAGGCCCATTCGGCGCGCTGCACCGCCAAAGATTCGCGCAAAAGCGCGATTTCGTCCTGCAAATCAGATACTTGGCGCAGGGCGTCTTGGGTCGCATAGTTTTCGCGGTAGGCCCAAGACCCAAGGCCAATCAGCCCCAAAAACCCCACAACGTAAATGGTCGGGCGCATTATCGACGCCCCCTGCTTGGCCCGCTTTCGGGTAAATGCGGCGCGTCCAATTCGCCGCCCGCAAGCGCCTGCGCAGGGGCATCCGTGCGCCGCGCCACCCGCAACTTGGCCGACCGCGCGCGCGGGTTTTCGGCCAGCTCCGTATCATCAGGGCCAATCGCCTTGCGCGTGACCAATTCAAACCGCGCCGTCGTTTTGTCCGCCTCGGGCGCGTAGCGGTTGGTGTTGGGCGCATCCCCCGATGCGGTTTGGAAAAACCGCTTCACAACGCGGTCTTCCAGCGAATGAAAGGTCACAACCGCCAGCATCCCGCCGGGCCTTAGCGCCCGCTCGGCCGCCGACAGCGCCGCGACAAGCTGGTCAAACTCGCCATTCACCGCAATGCGCAGCGCCTGAAAGCTGCGCGTGGCCGGATGGCTTTGACCCGGTTTTGGGCGCGGCAGGCATTTGGCAATAATCTCGGCCAATTCCAAAGTGCGGGTGATGGGCGCGCGGGTGCGAGCATCCACAATGGCGCGCGCAATGCGGCGCGCTGCGCGTTCTTCGCCGAAATGAAACAAAATATCCGCCAGCGCGGATTCCGATGCGGTTGCCACCATATCCGCCGCCGAAGGGCCGCCTTGCCCCATCCGCATATCCAGCGGGCCGTCTTTTTGAAAGGAAAACCCGCGTTCGGCGCGGTCGATTTGCATCGAAGACACGCCCAAATCCAACACAACGCCGTCCAGCGCCTCGCCCGCGAGCGTATCAAGATCAGAAAACGTGCCCAGCACCAGCGACAATCGGCTGCCAAATTCGGCCTGCATCGGGGAAGCTGCGACAATAGCCGTCTGATCGCGGTCAATGCCAATCACCTTTGCCGCGCCCGCATTCAGCAAGCCGCGCGCATAGCCGCCCGCACCAAAGGTGCCGTCCAGCCAAACGCCCGCCACGGGGGCCACGGCGGCCAGCAAGGGGCGCAGCAAAACAGGAATATGCGGGGCGCGCGCAGGATCATGGGCTGGCGCAAGCGGCGTGCCCATCACCCCGCCCTCGCCGCCCTGCCAACCAAGGCCAAGGGATCAATTCCATCATCATCGTCATCGCCAAATTCAGCGTCATAGACCTCGCGGCGATACAGCTTAAAGCGGTTGGTATAGCCCGCAAAGGCGGCCTCGCCTGCAACGTCCCCCTCATTTAAGCCCATCTTTGCGCGCACTTTGGCAGGCAGCACGATGCGCCCGTCAGGTTCAATTTCCACCATGACCGACCGCGAAATCAAATCCCGCTCTGCGCGGTCGCGGTCTGGCGATCCCAATTCCATTGCTTCGATTTTAGCCGCCAGCGCATCTGCGCCCGCTTTCGAATAACATTCAACAAAATTGCGCTTGGCCCCGCCGTAAACCATGTACACGCGGGGGCGGGGAAATTCGGGCGATGAGGGATCTTCAGCCTCCAGTACACGGCGAAAAGCGGCGGGTATGGATACCCGCGCTTTGGCATCTACCTTTTGGTAGAACTCGCCTCTGAACGCCTCGCTGGCCACAGCCAGTGCTCCTATCATCTGGGGCCAAGTTTGAAACCTTGGGCCCCGAAAAAGAAAAGACGGGCCGAGCTGCTGCCACTGCTCGACCCGTCGCCTGTCCCATCGCTGGGCGTCCTGCTGCGCGGGCCATCTGGGGAATGATGTCTGCTCGCCAGCGCGCCGGATCTAAATATCGGAAAGGCGGATGCCTGTATGAAAACTGCCTCAGATTTTTTTCGGTTTACGGGGTCTTTATGCGCCCCTTACCTGTCTTTGCCGCTTTCCGATGACACGTCTATGCCATGGGCCTTTATGGGATGCAATGGGTTTTTTTGGGAAATAGCGGAATATCTGGTTTACAGCAAGGGGTTAGCACAAGATATAGCGTCATCAAAATCAATATATCGGCCATTTTTTGCCTATATCAGCCATTTTGCCGCTATATATAGTAAGTTAACCTTGACGTGAATTTTTTCACTTTTTAGGGATTCTGGCGCTTTGGCCCCGCAAATCCCTGCGCCACACTGCCATTTGTCGCAGATTCAATACCGATTCAAACAAAAAATCGGGCACAAGGCCCGATTTTCCATCTGTATCCCATGAATTCCCAGATTGCGCCGTCACGCCATCCCGCCGCCGATCAACCGCTGCGCCAAACGGGCATAGGCCTGCGCGGTAGCGCTATCGCCCAGTGCAATCGGCGCGCCGGCATCCCCCGCAAGGCGCACATCAATCGACAGCGGCAATTCCCCAAGGAAGGGCAAGTCTTGCCGCTGCGCCTCGGCCGCCACGCCGCCATGTCCAAACAAATGCGCCTCGTGCCCGCAATTTGGGCAAATATAGGTCGACATATTTTCAATCAGACCCAGCACGGGCGTCTTCAGCTTGGCAAACATATCCAGCGCCTTGCGGGCATCCAGCAGGGCCACATCTTGTGGGGTAGATACCACAATCGCACCTGAGAGCTGCGTACGTTGGCACAAGGAAAGCTGCACATCGCCCGTGCCTGGCGGCAAATCAATGATCAGAACATCCAGTGTGCCCCACGCCACCTGCGTCAGCAGTTGTTGCAGCGCGCCCATCAGCATCGGGCCGCGCCAAATCACCGCCTCGTCTTCTTTCAGCATCAGGCCAATCGACATCATCGTCACGCCATGCGCCTGCAAAGGTTCAATGGTTTTGCCATCAGGGCTGGCGGGGCGTTTAGACACGCCCATCATGCGCGGCTGGCTGGGGCCGTAAATATCAGCGTCCAGCAGCCCCACGCGCCGCCCTGCCCGCGCCAAGGCCACGGCAAGGTTAGACGACACAGTCGATTTGCCAACCCCGCCCTTGCCCGACCCCACTGCGATAATGCGCGCAATCCCCGCAATCGGGGCTGGCCCGCCTTGGTGCGGGGTGGGATGCTGGCCAATTTTCACGCCGCCGCCCAAGTTTGGCGGGGCGGCTTGTGGGGCGGCTTTTGGGGCAGCTTTTGCGGCGGGGCCATGCGCCGTCATCACAATCTGCACCGACGCGGCCCCTGCCGCCTTAATCGCGGCCTCTGCCTGCGATGATGCGCTTTGCAGCGCGCGCGCTTCGTCAGGGCTGGCGGCCTCGATCACGAATCGTACCGCACCGTCCTGAATATCCAAGGCGCGCACCACGTCGCGCGCCGCCAAAGATCGGCCGTCAGGCGTTAAGATTGTATCCAAAATGGTTAAAACAGCGCTGCGATCGATTGTCATGCTATGCTCCTTGCCTGCCAATGCCAAATTGTGCGTTTTTCCCAAAAGAACAAGGTCAAAGCAATATGTTAGCGCAACCCTCGCATCTGCAGCATTGTGCATCACCGCAGGGAAATTTTCACATACTGCGTATTTGTTAGGCGAACGCCTTGTAATTTATGACAAATTCGTGACGATCAGCCATGCGCGCGCTGCATGACGGCATTGCGCGGGTGCGGGATTGTGCAGGTGCAGCATAAGGGGCATATTCGTTGCATCAGCGCAAATACTGCCACGGCATGCTGCCAAAGCACCGCGCCAAGAAAAATAGTGAGGCTACCATGGCATACGTCACCGCAACCCGTTCTTCGCAAATCTCGCTTCTGTCGCGCGTTCTGGCAGCAACCGCAGGGATCACCGCAGCACTGCGTCAGCGCCAAGTGTACCTAACCACGCTGCGCGAGCTGAACAGCCTGTCGGACCGCGATTTGGCCGATCTGGGCATTCACCGCGCCATTGTGGGCGACATCGCTTTTGAGGCGGCCTACGGCACCAAGTAATTCCTGAAAGGCCCTCCTCCTTGGGGCCAATCATGGCGCGGCGGCGCGCTTCTCCCTCCCTCGCGCCGCCGCCTTTTTATAACGGTTTCCACCGCGCCCTCCCTCCCTTGGCGCTGTGGGACGGTCATCTGATCCTCCTCCCCAGATGGCCACCTTGCGCGAACGCTGTCCTCCCACAGTGCGCGCATATTCGGCACCCCGTCCTCCCACGGGGTGCCGTTTGTCTTTTCAGACAGTTTGAATTTATTAGACTAGATAGGCGCCGCTTGCCGCGCCTTAGAACGGCACGTCGTCACTGGACGCGGTTTCGGCCTGATGGGCGGGGATCACCCAGCTTGCCACCACGTGCTTTTCGCCCGCATGGTCAAATTCCACGATCAGCTTATTGCCTTCGGTCGCGATCACCTCGCCATAGCCGAATTTTTGATGAAACACCCTATCGCCAGTGCCGTAGGCCGACACCACTTGCGCATCAATTGTCATATTGCGCGCCTCGCGCGGCTGCGATGTGCCGCGCTGGTTGCCACGGTCTTGCATCCGCCGCCAACCGGGGCTGTCATAGCTATCGGCATTTGCCACGCGGCCTTCAAAGGCAGCCGAAAAGCTGGGGGCCGCAGCCCCATATGCGCCGCCGTTCAGGCTGGGCGGGGTTTGCACATCTACATTGCCAGCAGGCAATTCATCGATAAATCTGCTAGGCAATTGGCTTTGCCATTGGCCATAAACACGGCGATTGCTGGCAAATGAGATATAGCACAATTCTTCTGCCCGCGTGATGCCCACATAAGCAAGGCGGCGTTCTTCCTCTAGGCCTTTTTGGCCCGATTCGTCCATGCTGCGCTGGCTGGGGAAAAGCCCTTCTTCCCAACCGGGCAAAAACACCACAGGAAATTCCAACCCCTTGGCAGCGTGCAGGGTCATGATCGTGACCTTTTCCGCCGATTCTTCGGATTCGTTGTCCATAATCAGGCTGACATGTTCCAAAAACCCTTGCAGGCTATCAAAGCTATCCAGCGCCTTGATCAGTTCTTTCAGGTTTTCCAAGCGCCCCTCTGCCTCGGGCGTTTTTTCGTTTTGCCACATGGCGGTATAGCCAGACTCGTCCAAAATCATTTGCGCCAGCGCGATATGGGTCAGCGATTTGGTGGGGGTCAGCGGTTCAATCAGCCCTTCGACAACATCGCCCTGCCCCGCAGTGGCCCCCGCCAGCAGCCCATGCCAGCGATCCATATTATCAATAAACAGGCGCAGTTGCGCGGCCCCCTTGCCGCCCAAACCGCCCTGCGCCAGCAGCGCGCGCGCGCCGTCCAAAAGGTTCGCCCCCACCGACCGCGCGGTGGTTTGGATTTTTTGAATGGCCACATCCCCAAGCCCGCGCTTGGGCAGGTTGATGATGCGTTCAAACGCCAAATCATCTTCGGGGCTGATCACAAGGCGGAAATATGCCATAGCATCGCGAATTTCGGCCCGCTCATAAAAGCGCGGCCCCCCGATCACGCGGTAGGGCAGCCCGATTGTAAGAAAGCGGTCTTCAAACGCCCGCATTTGGTGCGATGCGCGTACCAGAATGGCCATATCATCCAAGGAATAGTCGCGCGGCACGCCCCTGCCACGCTGCGCGCCCTCGATCGTCTCGCCAATGGCGCGCGCCTCATCCTCGCCGTCCCAATATCCCGTCAGGCGCAGCTTTTCGCCCGCCTTTTCGGTGAACAGCGTCTTGCCAAGGCGCGATTTATTCTGCGCAATCACCCCATTTGCCGCCGCCAGAATATGCTTTGAAGATCTATAATTCTGCTCCAGCCGCACCACATGCGCGCCAG
>CAMAWZ010000080.1 GCA_945861995.1 Pseudorhodobacter antarcticus | reverse complement strand
GGGGCCAGATCGGCTGGCTTGGTCATGTTCCCATCCCCGCCTGCAGGACTTTGGTCAATAGGCGGCTATCGGCGCGGGGCAGGGGCAGGTAGGTCGCCCCCATGCCCCGCGCCAAGCCCGCAAGGCTGGGCTGTGGGCGCGTTGCAATATCGATCACCAGTGCGGGAATGCCCGAGGCTGCAAAAACACGGGCAAGGCGCTGGGCGTCTTCATCCGCCCGCGCGCGATTTGCGCTGCCGTCCAGTGCGATGTTGCCGCGCCCATCGGTCAGCAGGGCAAGTGTCGGCGTCATGCCGCGCGCGCGCGCTTGCAGCGCCACATCCAGCCCCATGCGCAGCCCCGCCGCCAGCGGCGTGCCGCCCCCGCCAGCCAGCCCCGCAAGGCGGCGTTTGGTGGCGGTCAGCGAGCGTGTGGGCGGCAAAACCACCTCGCATCCCTGCCCGCGAAAAGCCAAAAGCGCGACGTGATCGCGCCGCGCATAGGACTGCGCCAGCAGAAGTTCGACCGCGCCCTTCGCCTCGGCAAGGCGGGCAAAGGCAGATGATCCCGAAGCATCGATAGTGAAAATCAGCACGCGGTCGGACGAATGTTGATAGCGTTTGATCCGCAAATCGCTGGGGCGGATGGCCAGCCTTTTTGGCGTATCGCCCGCCCCCAAACCCGCCCCGCGCAGGGTTTGCAGTGGGGCTGCGGCGCGCAAGGTTGCCAAAATATCAATGCGTTTGCCCTGCCTCATGCGCCCCGCGCGGGCGGGCAGGGGGCGGCCCCTATGGTTGCCCTTCATCTTGGCCCCCGTGCCAGCCCCGCCCTTCATGCCGCGCGCCGCGCGGCCAGCGGCTAGGCGCGCCAGCACATCAGCGGGCAGGGCGGCGCGCACTGCCTCTAGCACCAGATCTTGCGGAATATCCGCAAGGTCTTGCGGCGTATCATCGGGTGCGTCATTTGGCGTGTCATCGGGTGGCGGGGCATCAGGCAGGGGCGCATCTTCTTGCGGCGTATCGGGAAAAATGGTTGCGCGGTGCGCATAAACAAGGCTGGCCGCATCGCGCAGGCAGGTATCATCTGGCGCATCCAGCCCGCGCAGGGCAGCAATGGCAAAGGCTGCGCGCGCGGCCATCATCGGCGCGCGCAGGCTATCTATGCCAAGGCTTGCGGCCGCGGCCGCAAGGGCGTTCATGGCCTGGGGCGGCAGTCCAATGCCACGCAAGTGAATCAAACGGGCGCGGGCAAGGGTCAAATCTGATGCCGCCTCCAACCCCTCGGCGTCCTCAAGCGCAAAATCGGACAAATCCAAAAACAGCGCCAGCCTTTCGGCCAAAGTGGGGGAAAGGGTTTCTTCCGCCTCTGCCCCCTCGTCCAGCGCAATCAGGCAAGATGTGCCAGCGTCCAAATACTGCGCCAACCGCGCGGCAAGGCCAGCGGGTGCGCGCTCGGCCATCGTCAAAATCAGCGCCGAAGGCTGCGCCAAAATCCCAGCCGATTTGCGATGCGCGCCAGCCGAAAGACTTGCGGCCAAATCCGTGCCGCCAAACAGCGCGCCATCATCGATGGTTGGGTGAATGCGGCGGGCGGGCAGGGGAATGTCCGCCAGCCGCCCCATCACTGCAGCGCGCGCTGGCCCAACGCGCGCGCGCAGCCACAGCCCGCCCAAAGCCGCCCCATCCAGCGCCAAAACATCCAGCGCAAGGCGGGCACGATCCAGGGCAGACAGCGGGCGCGGAGGCGGGGGCGCATCGACCATTATGGCAGCGTTTCGGCCAAGATTCGCGCCACGCGCGCGCCTGATCCTGCCTCGTCCAGTGGATCGCGGCGTAGGCGGTGGGACAGCGCCATTTCCGCGACAGATTTCAAATGCGCGCGGGTCACTGTTGCAGCCCCCGCAAAGGCCGCCTCGGCCCGCGCGGCGCGCAGCAGCGTCAACTCGCCGCGCAGGCCATCTGATCCCAGCGCAATGCACAAACTGGCACAATCATGCAAAACGGCGGGCGGGGTTTTCAATTCGGGCAAAGCCACGCGCGCCGCCAGAATTGCGGTGCGCAGCTGCGCATCTTGCGCGCCATATTCGGCCATAAAGGCGGCGTTATCGCGTTCATACCCATCGCGGCGCAGCATCACTTCGACCCGCGTTTGCACATCGCGCGGGCTGGTGACCTGCACCGAAAGCCCGAACCGATCCAAAAGCTGTGGGCGCAAATCGCCCTCTTCGGGGTTGCCCGACCCCACCAGAACAAAGCGCGCGGGATGGCGAATGGACAGCCCCTCGCGCTCGACCACATTCTCGCCCGACTGGGCCACGTCCAGCAGCAGATCGACAAGGTGATCTTCCAGCAGGTTCACCTCGTCGATATATAAATAGCCGCGGTTGGCGCGGGCCAGCAGCCCAGCCTCGAATGCCTTTTCACCGCGTGTCAGCGCCCGTTCAATATCCAGCGCGCCCACAACGCGATCTTCCGTGGCGCCCAATGGCAAGTCGATCACGGGGGTTGGGCGCGAGACGATGCGGCCCGATACGGCAGGCACCCAATCGGGCACATCTTCAACGCGGGCCGAATTGACAGGGCATCCTTCGACCACGTCGATGGGCGGCAGCAGCGCGGCAAGCGCCCGCACGGCGGTAGATTTTCCCGTACCACGGTCGCCGAACACCAAAACGCCGCCAATTGCGGGGTCGATGGCGGTCAGCACCATGGCGCGTTTCATCGCCTCTTGCCCAACAATGGCGGAAAAGGGGAAGGGGGCTGTCATGCGGCTGTCCTGTGTTTGGGTATCAATTGGGGGTAGGCGGCAAGGGGCTGCTCTCCACCCCATGTACCAAAATCGCCCAGCACAGCAAAGCGGGCGTAAAGTTCTTCGGTAAACCAACCCTCGCTGCGCACAGCGGCAATGGCGCGGCCATGCGGCCCGTTGCCGCGCGCAAAATTGGCCATTGTGTGCGTATCGGGCCAGATCGAAAAGGTCACTTGATGCAGCAGCGGCACTTCGCCGACGCCGATTTTGAACAGCACGTTTGGATCATCACCAATCACTTGGGAAATAGATGGAACCCGCGACCAAAACCGCAGTGCGGTTGCGGGGCGCAGGCTGGCGCGGGTCAGCGCCGCAATCGGCGCGCCTTCGGGAACATCGCCTTGCGGGGTAAAGGGCGATTTGCCCGTCCAGTCCCCCCGCGCCGAAATGGGCTGCAGAACGAGCGTCCAGTTTTCGGCGGCGCGGGCCTGCCAGCGTTTGAAAACGGGCGCATTTTGGGTACGGTCAAAGGCCGTTTCCGCATCGGGCCAAGTGGCCAGTATCGCCCAAACAGCCAAATTCGGGCGCAAATCAAACCCTTCGCCGCGCCCCGATCCGCACAGTTTCCAAAACCCCACCTCGCGCATCCGCATCAACGACAGGCGCGCAAACCCCATTTGCCCCAGCACCCAAAGGCGCGCAGGCAGGCTGTCAAACCTATACAGCGAAAGGGTGGTGATGGTCACAAAACTCTCCTGCCGCAAAAATGCGGGCTGTAAGCCAAGGTTTACACAAAGCGGCAAAAGAGGGAAGTGTAAACCTGCGAAACTTTTCTATTGTCAATTAAACTAGACAGTTTAGGGTGGGGGTATGACATATCTTGCCCCCCAAATGCCCGACTCGCCCTCAACCGCCATCGTGATTGGTGCAGGCATGGGCGGGCTTGCGGCTGCTATGCGGCTGGGGGCCAAAGGGTATAAGGTCACTGTGATTGACCGCCTTGATATGCCTGGCGGGCGCGGCAGTTCGATTTCCAAAGACGGGCACCGCTTTGACCTTGGCCCGACGATTGTGACCGTGCCGCAAGGCTTGCGCGATTTGTGGGCCATCTGCGGGCGCGATTTTGACGCCGATGTTGATCTGCGCGCCTTGGCGGATTTCTACCAAATCCGCTGGGAAGACGGCAGCCATTTCACCGCCCGCAGCGAAACGGCAGCCATGCAGGCCGAAGTCGCCCGCCTATCGCCGCGCGATGTAAAGGGCTATGCTAGGTTTCTGCGCGACGCCGAAGCGCGCTATTGGTTTGGATACGAAAACCTAGGTCGCCGCAGCATGGGGCGGCTTATGGACATTGTCAAAGTGCTGCCCACGTTTGCACGCCTGCGCGCAGATCGGTCGGTCTATGCCCATGCCGCCGCGCGCGTGAAAGACGAGCGGCTGCGCTTTGCCCTGTCTTTCCATCCGCTGTTCATTGGCGGCGATCCGTTTCACGTCACGTCGATGTATATTCTGGTCAGCCATTTGGAAAAAGAATTTGGCGTGCATTATGCTATGGGCGGGGTGGCGGCTATTGCCGCGGCGATGGCAAAGGTGATCCTGTCGCAGGACGGAACCCTGCAATTTAACGCTGATATTGACCAGATTTTGGTCGAAAATGGCCGCGCGGTGGGCGTGCAATTGGCAGATGGGCAAAGGTTGGCGGCTGATATTGTCGTCTCTAATGCCGATGCGGGGCACACCTATGACCACTTGTTGCGCAACACGCCCCGCAAGCGTTGGACACCCGCCAAAACTGCGTCCCGCCGCTGGTCAATGAGCCTGTTTGTGTGGTACTTCGGAACCAAAGGCACCGCGCTGAAATGGCGTGATGTGGGCCATCATACCATTGTCGTCGGCCCCCGCTACCGCGATCATATCAAAGACATCTTTCAGCGCGGCGTGCTTGCAGAAGATATGAGCCTTTATGTCCACCGCCCATCGGTGACAGACCCAACCGTCGCCCCAGCAGGCGATGATACGTTCTATGTCCTATCTCCAGTGCCGCATTTGGGCATCGGCACAACCGATTGGGCAACCGAAGCCGAGGTTTACAAGGCCAAGATGCTAAAGGTTTTGGAAGACCGCCTTCTGCCTGGCCTGTCGCAGCATATCGGGCCAGAGGTTGTGCTAACCCCCGAAGATTTCAAATCGCGCTATCGCAGCCCCTATGGCGCGGGGTTCTCGATTGAACCGCGCATTTTGCAATCTGCCTATTTCCGCCCGCATAACATATCGGAAGAGGTGGAAAACCTGTTCCTTGTGGGCGCGGGCACGCATCCGGGTGCTGGCCTGCCAGGGGTGATTTCCAGCGCGGAAGTCACCGATAGCCTGATTGCGCCCGCGCCGCGCCCCATGCGCGCTAAAGCCTTAGCTGCAGAATGAAGGGGGCCGCCACATGACCCGCCCTGCGATAGATCCCGCCGATTTGTCCGCCTGCCGCGAGGCCATTCGCACAGGCAGCTATTCCTTTCACGCCGCATCGCGTCTTTTGCCTGCAAAGGTGCGCGATCCTGCGCTGGCGCTTTATGCCTTTTGCCGCCTTGCCGATGATGCCGTGGACGAGGGGTGCGACAAGGTCGGCGCGGTGCTGTCTTTGCGCGATCGGTTGGATTTGGTGTATGCAGGACGGCCGCAGAATACGGCCGCTGATCGGGCCTTTGCGGCCTTGGTCGCGGCCCATGACATGCCGCGCGCGCTGCCTGATGCGCTGCTGGAAGGCTTTGCTTGGGATGCAGCAAACCGCCGCTATGAAACCTTTGATCAGCTGTGCGGATATGGCGCGCGGGTCGCCAGCGCTGTTGGCGCGATGATGTGCGTGCTGATGGGGGTACGCGGGGCAGATGCGCTGGCGCGGGCCTGCGATTTGGGCCTTGCGATGCAGCTGACGAACATCGCCCGCGATATTGGCACAGACGCGCGCGAGGGGCGGTTTTATGTGCCGCAGGCTTGGGCCAACGAGGTGGGGCTGGATGAGGGCGCAATCCTGAACGCCGCCCAAAGCCCCAGCGCGCCGCCCGATCCGCGCCTGATTGCGATCACCAAGCGCCTGCTGGATCAAGCCGATCTGCTGTATCTGCGGGCCGAAGCGGGGATACCCGCGCTGCCACTAACCTCTCGCCCCGCGATTTTTGCAGCTCGGCATATTTATGCGGGCATTGGCGGGGCGATTGCGCGGGCGGGGCATCATGCGCTGCACACGCGCGCGCATACGTCCAAAGGGCAAAAACTGGGCTGGCTGGCCCTGTCTGGCCTGCGCGCTGCTGCCAGTATCGTGCTGCCTTGCCCCGCGCCCCTGCATGCCCGCCCGCACCCAGAATGTGCGTTTTTGGTGGACGCTGCGGCCCATTTTGCCACCAAAACCCGCCGCTCTGACGCGCTTTTCGCGGTTTTGGCGCAATTAGAGGCGCAAGATCGCGGATTGCCCCTTGGCAACAGGGGTCGCGCAGCCTAGGTGTGATCCGTCACACAAAGGTTTGCCAATGAGCATTGCGCTGTTTCTTACCTTTTTTGCATCGGCCTTTGCCGCCGCCTCATCGGGGGCGTTTTTTCCGACGGGCGATTGGTATAAATCCCTGCGCAAGCCCGTTTGGGTGCCGCCAAATTGGGCCTTTCCCGTTGTGTGGACAACGCTTTACATCCTGATGTCTTGGGCCGCGATGCGGGTGGGGATGTCAGGCGCCAATGGCGCTGTGATCGCGCAAGCGTTGGGTCTATGGGCGCTGCAAATCGCGCTGAATGCCATTTGGACACCCGTTTTCTTTGGACTGCGCCGTATGCGCGCGGCCCTTCTCATTATGGCAGGGCTATGGGCCGCTGTGTTGGGCACTGGGCTGACGTTCTACAGTATCGATCCTGTCGCAGGTTGGATGATTGCGCCCTATGTGCTGTGGGTGTCGATTGCCTTTGCGCTCAACTGCGCAGTGCTGCGGCTAAATCCAACATCGGCCACATCTGCGCCCTGACGTTCGGCGCATTCGGTTTCTTCTTTTCGCAAATATCCTTGGGGGAAACCTGCAAGCTTGCTTGCAGGTTAGGGTGGCTAGCTAGCCCCCCTTTGCGGCCTTTAAGGCCAGCCCACCCTGCGCGGCACGCGGCAGGCGACCATCGCTTGGATCAACTTATTATCATATCTGCGCAGGTCTAGGGTTTCGTGCATCCCAGTTACTCTCTCGCCATCCAAGGTCGTGTCCATCATGGTGCGGGCATAAAATGGCGCTTCCAATAGGGCCATGCGTTGTCGCGCCGTACTGCCCGCATCGCCGCGCGTGGCACGCGAAATGCCCCATGCGGTGCGGGGCAGGGGGGCAAATGGGGGCGGCGTGACCTGCATAGCGCTGCCATCGGACGCGAAATTCAGCCCCAGTTCCAGCTTTGATCCATCGCGCCGCAAGGCATCGTAATAGACCGAAGCGCCAGATGCGCGCGGATAGCGCCCCCATGTCCAATGGGTGAAATCGGCCTCCAGCGGGTCGGATCCAAAATTGGCATCAAAATACCCATGCCCCTGCCATTTATGCGCGGGCGATATGTCCACCTCGATCCGCGCAATCGGGGCAAAGGGCCGCCAAATATGGCGCCCGTCTGGTGTCAGTTGCGCCTCGACCGCTGTGATGGCGCTGGGCGTCAGGCGGATTTGGCCCTGCACAGGCCCCACACGGGGCAGCGCCGACATCTCGTTGATATCAATAACCAAAGTGCCGCCGTCCCATGCCAAACGGCTGGGGCCAACTTGCAAGGCATCGCGCGACTGTTTCAGCGCAGCCTCACCCCGATCTGTCATTGTAAAGCGCGGGCGGGGGCCAAAGGTGGCGACATTAATGCAGGCGTGATTGGCAGGGTTGCCGCGCCCCGACCACGCATACCACGGCGAGAACACCGCGCCGATCATGCCAATGACCGAAACCGCGCTGGCCCCATCATCAGACACGCCATCAACATACCACCACGCATAACCGCCTGCAGGCGGCATTACAGTGAAATCGGGCCGCTCAGTATCGCTGCGGCCGCGTGCTGGCCCGACAATGCCGCCATCGGTACCCCCGCCCCCGGATGCGCGCCGCCCCCCGCCAGATACAGCCCCCTGATCCGCGTCTGCGCCGTGGGGCGCAGCATCGGGGCCAGCAGGGATTGGGGACTGCGCCCGTAAATCGCCCCCATCGAGGCTGGAAACAGCCCCGCCCATTGCGACGGCGTGGTCAGTGCCGCGCGCTCCGGTGGTGCTTGAAAGTGAAGTTTGAAGCGGGACAGTTGGGTTAGCATTTCGGTCTGACATTGGTCTGTCTCATTCGGGTTAGGGGGAATGCCCGCCTGCAAAGGCGCGGCATTCATTATGATTTCAAAGCGTTCGGCAGCGGCTGGCGCATCGCCAGTGCTGCGATCTTGGGCGCAGATATACAAGGTTGGATCGCGGCCCATTTGGCCGCGCGCAATGGCCCCAACGTCCAGATCAGGATTGCCGCCAAAGAAGACATTGTGGTGGATCAAATCAGGCGCATCAGGGTTGGTCTGCGCTGCAAAGGCCCAGACATAGGCCGACAGGCTGCGCGGATGGGTCGCGCTAAGGCGCGCCGCGCCTTGCACCCTGTCCCCCAAAAGCCCAGTGGTTAGCGCGGCAGGATCGCCGTTAAACGTCACGCTGCGCGCCGCAATTTCGCTGCCATCTGCAAGCTGAACCCCGGCCACCCGCCCATTTTCCACACTGATATGCTGCGCAGCAATGCCGCAGCGAAACTGCACGCCCTTTTCGCGCGCTAGCCGCACCAGCCCTGCCGCCAGCGCCGCCATACCGCCCTGCACGGCCCAAACGCCTGCCGCCTCGGCCTGCCAGACCAGCGCCAGCACGGCGGGGGATTTTTCGGGTGCGCCGCCAACATAGGTGGCATAGCGGCCAAACAACTGCACAAGGCGCGGGTCAGAAAACTGCCCCGCCAGCCAGCGCGTCAGCGTCATCTGGGGCAAAAGCGCGGGCCAAATGGCGGGGCGCTGGGCGGCGGCAAGGGCGATTGCGCCAAGGCGCGGTTTGCCCGCGCGCATCATGGGGCCATCAAAGGCGTCATACATCGCGCGCGTCAACTGATCGAAGCGCAGATATTCTTGCGCCGCCTTTGGCCCAGCAAAATGGCCAAGCGAGTCTGCGTTGGCCTCCGTATCTGTAAACAGATCAAGCTGCGATCCATCCTGCCAGACATGCCGCGCCAAAATGGCCTGGGGGATAAGCGTGACATAATCTGCCAGCTTTGCCCCCGCGCGCGCGAACAAGGTTTCAAAGACATCGGGCAGGGTCAGCACAGTTGGGCCTGTATCCACTGGCCCCGCATCGGATGGCAGGCTGCGAATTTTCCCGCCCAAATGCGCCTGCGCTTCGATCACCGTTACATCGCGCCCGTTTGAGGCCAGTGCGATGGCCGCACAAAGCCCGCCCACGCCTGCCCCAACCACCACATCGCGCGGCATAT
>CAMAWZ010000079.1 GCA_945861995.1 Pseudorhodobacter antarcticus | reverse complement strand
TCTGACCGAAATGCTTGCCCCCGACCGCGTGGCGCGAATGGCCCATGCGGCGGGGGGTGTGGTGTCTGAAGGGGCCGAGGTGACGAACCGCATTGTCACCACCGTGTTGTCCTTGGCCGAAGGGAAACGCTGATGCGCGCGCCGAAGTTTTGGCAAAGCCGTGGGCCACTGGCGCAGATCCTGCGCCCCTTGGGCGCGGTGACGGCTGTATTGACGGCGCGGCGCGTGGTGCGGGGCGGGTTGCGTCTGGGTATACCCGTGATCTGCGTGGGCAATATCAATGCGGGCGGCACGGGCAAAACCCCCACCGTGATTGCCCTGGTCGAGGCGCTTAGCGCGCGGGGCAAGGCTGTTCATATCGTCTCGCGCGGGTATGGCGGGCGGCTTGCGGGGCCAGTACTGGTTGACCCTGCACGTCACAGCGCCGCTGATGTGGGTGACGAGCCGCTGCTGCTGTCGGCCTTTGCCCCAGTGATTGTAGCCAAAGATCGCGCTGCAGGGGGGCGTCTTGCGCAAGACAGCGGCGCGCAAGTGATTGTGCTGGATGACGGGCTGCAAAACCCTAGCCTTGAAAAAGATCTCTCGATTGTCGTGGTCGATGCGCAGGCGGGCTTTGGCAATGGGCTTTGCCTGCCCGCTGGCCCGCTGCGCGAACCCGTTGCGGCTGGGCTTTCGCGCGCGGATATGGTGCTATCCATTGGTGATGCCCCCGCGCAAGGGGGGTTTTCGGCGCGCTGGGCTGCCCAAATTGCGCCCCGCCCCCATATCACTGGCGCGCTGGAACCGCTGGCGATGGGGGTGGATTGGCGGGGCGCAAGGGTGATTGCCTTTGCAGGCATTGGGCGGCCTGAAAAGTTTTTCGCCACGCTGCGCGGTCTGGGGGCTGTTTTGGTTCGGGCCGAGGCGCTGGGCGATCATCAAGCTTTGCCTGATGCGTTGTTGACCCGCCTTTTGGCCGAAGCGCGGCAAACGGGGGCCGATTTGGTGACCACTGAAAAAGATGCAGTGCGCCTGCCGCACCGATTTAGGGCCGAGGTGTTGACCCTGCCCGTGCGGCTGCGTCTGAACACTTCCGCCCCGCTGGATGCCGCGCTAGACCAGCTTTTATCCTAACGGGCGCGCTTCGCTTTCCAGCATAATCGGAATGCCTTCACGGATCGGAAAGGCTATCCCTGCACTGCGCGAGATCAGTTCTTGCGCAGCAGCATCATAGGTCAGCGGCCCCTGCGTCAGCGGGCAAACCAAGGCCTCTAACATACGCCGATCTAGCAGCTGGCCGCTGGCTGGGGATGCGTCATTCATTGGAGCACGTCATCGTTTTTGCCGCCTGCGTGCAGGGCATATTCCATCAGCGCCATCATCGTTTCACGCCGCGTTTGCAAGGATGGTGCCTCTAGCAAAGCTTGCTTATCTTCGGGTGAAAACGGCATCAGCATAGACAAAGAATTGATCAGCAGTTCAGGCTCGGCATCTTTGATACCCGACCAATCCCCGCCCAGACTGTAGGCCGCGAAATACCGCTTTAGCAGGGCCAAGAACCCCGCCCTGTCAAAGCCTGCGTCATGTTCTTCTGGCCCCAGATCGCGGGCAAAAGGCGACCAATCAATATGCGCGCGGCGGTACGGGGTGAAACCTTGCACTTCATCGGCGATGCGAAAACGTGACAGGCCCGTCAACGTGATCATATAGCGCCCATCATCGGTTTCGGAAAAGGACGTGATCCGCCCTGCGCAGCCAATGGCTGACAGCTTATTGCCGCCGCCTTTTGGCAACTCGCGCGGTTGCACCATGCCAATCAGCCGCGCAGGGGTTTTCAGGCAATCTTCTAGCATCGCCAAATAGCGCGGCTCGAACAAATGCAGCGGCACGCGCGCGCGCGGCAATAGCAGCGCGCCCGGTAGCGGGAAAATGGCGATCAGGTCTGGTAGCTCTATAGGTTTGCTCATGGCGCATGATCTAGTGCGCCAAAGCGATCAGGCAAATATCATTGACGACAATCTGCGCCGTCCGGCCAAAACAATAGGGTCTTGGGGGGGCAACGCCTCGAATATCTGGAACAGTTGTGCGCGGGCTGCGCCATCGTTCCACTCGCGGTCAAGTTTGAACAAATCAAGAAGGGTGCTGATGGCATCTTCAGATTTTCCGCCCGCGTGCTGCGCCAAGGCAAGGTCAATATAGGCCTGACGGTTGGCAGGATCTGCGGCCAAAGCGCGGCGCAAATCATCCTCTGGGCCCGCGCTGGCAGCGGCACGGGCCAAATCGATTTGCGCGCGCAGGGGGGCCAATTCTTTGGCCGAGGCAAGGGCCGCGGGTGCTGCGTTCAGCAGTGCTTCGGCTTTGTCCAAATCTTCGGTCATCAAATGCGCGCGGATCAGCCCTGCATAGGCCAGCGCGTTTTCAGGGTCTTCTTCCAAAATCGCAGCAAAGGTTTCAATCGCGTCCAGCACCGCGCCTTCGGCCAGCATCGCATCGGCAGCAGCTATGGCATCGGCCAGCCCGCCATCAGGTTCGGGCGACATCGCCACCAGTTTTTCCATGAAACGCGCAATCTCGGACCCCGGGATCGCGCCTTGAAAACCATCCACGGGCTTGCCTTGGAAAAAGGCATAAACCGTGGGGATGGACTGAATGCGCAGTTGCCCCGCAATGCCCTGATTTTCATCGACATTGATTTTGACCATTTTGACGCGGCCTTTGGCACCTTCGACAGCGGCCTCTAGGGCGGGGCCAAGCGTTTTGCACGGCCCGCACCATGGTGCCCAGAAATCCACAATCACCGGCACGTGCATCGACGCGTCAATGACATCGGCCATAAAGCTGGCCTCATTGGTATCTTTCACTAGGGTACTGGCGGGTTTGGCTGCGCCAAGAGTGGGGGTGCCGAACATGGGTCTCTCGCTGGAAAGGGTTGCTAGCCCTTATATGCGCGCGTTAGGCTGCAAATTGAAGAGGCAACACGTATATAATTTTTCGAATATGAAAAGGGGCGAATGATGGCGCTGGTTTTGTGTTTTGGCGATAGCAACACCTATGGCACGCCGCCAATCGTCGATTTGGGAAAAGCGGAACGGTTCGATCCGGCCACGCGCTGGCCGCGCCTTATGGCGGCGCATGCTGGGGTTGATTTGGTGGAAGAGGGCCTGCCGGGGCGCACGACGATGTTTGATGACCCGATCATGGGCGCGCATATGAACGGGCAGACGGGGCTAAAGATAGCGCTGGAAAGCCACGGGCCGATTGATCTGTTGGTGATCATGCTGGGCACCAATGATGTAAAGGCGCGCTTTACCGCAGTGCCCGCCCAAGTGCAGGGCGGCATGTCCAGCCTTTTGGACATTGCTCAGCACCGCATTATGCAAGAACGGCACGGCGGGTTTCAGATTTTGGTCATTGCCCCGCCGCCTGTGCTGGAACAGGGGCCAATCCGTTATGAATTCTTTGGCGGTGCGGCGCGTTCGTCCCAATTGGCCGCGCTGTATGGCGATCTGGCCGCCGCGCGGGATGTACATTTTCTGGACGCGGGTCTGCATATTGCGGTCAGCCCTGTGGACGGGGTGCATTTCGATGCCCCCGCACATGGGGCTTTGGCCGCCGCTGTGGCGGCCAAAGTCAGCGCTATATTGGGCTAGTCGGCCGAAAATTTGGCCCATAGGTTGATGTCTTTTTCTTCGGAAATCTTGTCAATCTGCGCCAATTCCGCATCCGTGAAGTCAAGATTATCGATCGCGCCCACGCAGTCGATAATCTGCTCGAGCTTGGATGCGCCGATCAGCGCCGAGGTGATGCCACCACGGCGCAGCACCCACGCAATCGCCATTTGCGCCAGCGTTTGGCCCCGCGCTGCCGCCATATCATTCAGCGCGCGCACCGAGGCCAGTGCCTGCGGCGTGATCACGGCGGGGTCTAGCGATTTGCCTTGCGATGCGCGCGAGCCTGCTGGAACGCCATTTAGATATTTCGTCGATAAAATCCCCTGCGCCAGCGGGGTAAAGGCGATAGAGCCAATGCCAAGTTCGCGCAGCGTGTCCTTTAGCCCATCGGTTTCAACCCAACGATTAAGGATGTTATAGCTGGGCTGATGGATCACGCAGGGCGTACCAAGGTCTTTCAAAATCGCCGCAGCCTCGCGGGTGCGGGCGGCGTTATGGGACGAAATCCCCACATACAGCGCGCGGCCAGACCGCACGATGTAATCCAGCGCGCCCATGGTTTCTTCCAAAGGCGTGTCTGGGTCTAGGCGGTGGGAATAGAAGATATCTACATAGTCCAGCCCAATGCGTTTCAGCGATTGGTCGCAAGACGCGATCAGATATTTGCGCGACCCCCATTCGCCATAAGGGCCTTGCCACATATCATAGCCAGCCTTGGACGAGATGATCATCTCGTCGCGGTAGGGGGCGAAATCTTCGGCCATAATACGGCCAAAGGCGGTTTCCGCGCTGCCAGCGGGGGGGCCATAATTATTGGCCAAGTCAAAATGGGTGATGCCCAAATCGAATGCGGTGCGGCACATGTCCTGTTTGATGCTGTGGGGCGTATCATCGCCAAAGTTGTGCCACAGCCCAAGGCTGACCGCTGGCAGTTTTAGCCCCGACTTGCCGCAGCGATTGTAGACCATGCGGTCATACCTGCTGTCGGCGGCGCGGTAGGGGGGTGGGATAAAGGGCATGATCTTCTCCTGTGTATGGCGCTAACTTTTCCGCTTTTGCGCCAATGGTCAAGCGCGGGGCTGAGTTTGGTTGCATCTGGCACATATCCACGGCATACTGTGGATAACTCGGGCAGAGGCATAAATGACTGGTTGTTCAAACTGGCGGTATATCGTTTTGGCAGCGGCGCTGATAGCGCCCAGTGCGCCCAGCTTTGCGCTGGACGGTGTTACATTCAAAGTGCACAGCGATGACAAGGCGCTGGTTGCTGCGTTGCAAGATGCCTCGCTTTTGATGCCATTTCGCCGTGGCAGTAAACAACCTGCACAAGATATCATGTCTAAGGCGCGCGCCGAATATGCGGTGTTGCTGGATACGCTGTATGCGCGCGGATATTTTGGTGCAGAAATCACGGTTCTGGTCGATGGCCGCGAGGCTGGCGATATTGAACTGCTTGATACCCCCGAAAACATTGCAAAAGTTGAAGTTTCGGTGACTTCGGGCCCAGAATTTGTTTTTGGCCACATTAAGATTTCCCCCTTACCTGGCAATGCTAGCCCAGTCGACGGGTTTGCGCGCGGCGAAGTTGCCGCGAGCGGCGTTATTGTTGATTCAACCGCCGCAGGTATAGACGAATGGCGCAAACGCGGTTTTGCGATGACGAAAGTTTTGCGTAGCACCCTACTTGCCGATCACAATACCCAGAAGGTCGATGTTGACATCGCTTTGCAAAGGGGCCCCAGGCTTAGCTTTGGCAATTTGGCGGTGCGCGGCGAAAGGAGCATGCGGCAAGACCGCGTTATAGCGATCGCGGGCTTGCCCACAGGCGAGCAGTTCGAACCCGAAGAATTGGACATGGTCGCGCAGAGGTTGCGCCGCACAGGTGCTTTTCGTTCGGTCACAATCCAAGAGGGCACAGCACTGGACGCGGATGGTAACCTTCCGATCACGGCAATATTGGTAGAAGAACGCCTGCGCCGCCTTGCTGTTTCTGCCGATGTCGCCTCGCTGGATGGGCTGACATTGGGCGTGGTGGGGGCGCATCGCAATTTGTTTGGCGGCGCCGAGCGGCTGACGCTTTCGGCCTATGCCACGGGAATTGGGGTGGATAGTGGCGGGCTAGATTACTCGCTTTCGGCCACATACGAGCGCCCAGCGACATTTACGCCAGACACCACATTCGCGCTGGGGGTGCAGTTTGACCGCGAACAGGATGGTCGCACAACGCTGGACGCCACCAACTCGAACGCCAAGCTGACGCAGTATTTTTCTAATACGCTGACAGGAACGGGCGGCGCGGCCTATCAACTGTCGCGCGCAGTCGATCCTTCGGGGACGACGATTTATAAAAGCCTGTCCTTTCCGCTTGGACTTGCTTGGGATACGCGTAACATAAAGAAAAGTGCCTCAGATGGGGTCTATATCACTGCGGATATGAAACCTTACGTCGGCTTTGGCGGCACGGAAAGCGGGGTGCGCAATGAAATCGACGCGCGCGGTTATTTGGGCGTGACCCCATCGGATAGTTTGATTTTGGCAGCGCGTGTGCAGCTTGGGATGATTACGGGTTCCAGCCTTGCAGGCGCGCCGCGCGAAGATTTGTTCTATTCGGGCGGGCCTTCTACTGTGCGCGGACAGCCCTATAAATCGCTTGGCGTGTTTGCGCTGACTGGCGATAGTGGCGCGGCGTTTGAGACGGGGGGCACGCATTATCTTGGCGGCAGCCTAGAGGCGCGGCAAAAGGTCAGCGACACCATTGGCCTTGTGGGGTTTTTGGATGCAGGGCGTATTGACGTGGGCGGGTTCTTTGAAACCAAAGATAATTGGCACGCAGGTGCTGGGGTTGGAGTGCGGTATATGACGGCCATTGGCCCTGTGCGGCTGGATGTGGCGGGGCCTGTTGCGGGCGATACGGGCGGCGGCGCGCAAGTTTACATCGGCATCGGTCAGGCCTTTTGATGCGGCGGTTCCTTTTTTCCCTTGCCGTGGTAAGTTTGCCTTTGGTGGCGCTGGCCCAGACCACGAGCGCGGTGGATGACCGCGATTATTTGACTGCCCTGCTAGAGGACAACCTGTCGGGTGCAGGCAGGCAGGTGGTGATCACTGGTTTTGAAGGCGCGCTTTCCGCGCAGGCCAAAATTGCTGAAATGACGATTGCCGATGATTTAGGTGTGTGGATCAGTCTGAAAGGCGTTGTATTGGACTGGACGCGCAGCGATTTGCTGCAGGGCAGGGTTACGGTAAATACGCTGTCGGCCGCCGAGATCGACCTTGCCCGACTGCCACAAAGCCAAAGCGATGTGGTGGCCGAAGCCGCGCCGTTTGCTTTGCCCGAACTGCCTGTATCCGTCAGTATTGGCGCGATTTCGGCGCAAAAGTTGCGGCTGGGCGCGTCTGTTTTGGGCCAAGAAATTACCGCCAGCGTGACCGCAGCGTTGCAGCTTTCGGGCGGCGAAGGGCAGGGCAGTCTGCAGATTGAACGGCTGGATGAAAACGCGCCCGAAGGTCAGGCCGAAGTCGCGATCAGCTTTGCAAATGCCACACGGCAATTGGCGGTGGATGTCAAAATCGCCGAAGGTGCGGGCGGTATATTGGCCCAAACTATGGGCGTTGAAGGCGCGCCCGCATTGGCGTTTACCGCCAAAGGGGAAGGGCCGCTTTCTGACTTTGCGGCGCAGATTGCGCTGGCCAGTGACGGGGTTCAGCGGTTTGGCGGCAGCGTGAAACTGGCCAGCCTTGACCCACAAACAGCGGGCAGCGGCAGCGGCTTTAAGGTGGATTTATCGGGCGACATCTCGCCGCTGTTGGCGCCCAATTATCGCGCCTTTTTCGGCAGCAACAGCACTTTGCGCGCCAGTGGCACAGCCGCTGCATCAGGCGGATTTGATATGGACGCGCTGCGCATCACGGCGCAGGCGCTGGATATTACGGGGCAATTGTCTGTTGCCGCAAATGGTGTACCCAGCCAATTTGATCTATCGGCACAAGTTCAAGACCCAAGCGGCGCGCCGATTGTGTTGCCTTTGGGTCTGGATATGCCCGGCAGCATTGCAGGCGCAGACCTGCGCGCCAGCTTTGACGCGGCCAAAGGCGATACTTGGACGCTATCGGCAAATCTGGCAGGTTGGCAGCAAGAAGATTTGCGCATTGCGCAAACGCAGATCACGGGCCAAGGCACGTTGCGCGATGTCGCAGGAAATGCACTATGGGACGGCGATATCGCTTTTTCTTCCGAAGGCGTTGTGCCTGCGCGCGCCAGCCTGTCGCGGGCGCTGGGCAGCGTGATTTGGGGCGGCGGCAAGATGGTATGGCAAAACGGGGTGCTCTCACTTTCGCAGCTGTCGCTTGCGGGCGAGGATTACCAAGTTGCGCTGACGGGTAGTTTTGGCAATTTGGCGCAGGGCCTGACCTTTGACGGAAAAATCGAGGCCGAGGCGCAGTACATCGCACGGTTTTCGGATGTGATTGGCCACCCTATCGCAGGCGCGGCAAAGCTAAGCTATCAGGGTAATGCTGTTGTGTTGACAAGGGCCTTTGACGGCGCGATTGCGCTGACCACGACTGATTTGGCACTGGGTATCCCTGCGCTCGATAGCAGTTTTGGCGGCGCGGCGCGGGTGGATATACAGGCCACGCGCGACGAGACTGGAATTGCCCTGCGCGCCTTTGCTTTGCGTTCGCGCGGGGTAATGGCAGATCTTTCTGGCCGAATTGCAGCAACGGGCGTGGCGGTGGATGGTGATTTTGCTTTGCTGGATGTGCCAGCGGCGCAGCGCGGTTTTGGGGGCACCTTGGCAGGTGGTATTTCCCTATCTGGCACGCCGCAAGATGCACTTGCCCGAATATCTGCGCGCACATCAGACATCGATCTGCCCATCCCGATGCTGCAAGGCGTAGCTGCGGCAAGCGCCGATCTAAGCGCGGAAATCGCCTTGAATAACCTAAGCCCAAGATTGCTGGCCGCGCGCCTGACCTCGGCGGCGCTGAGCGCGGATATCACCCCTGCACCGCAGGCCGGCCACTATAATGTGCGCGTGGCTTTGGCGAATTTGGGGTTGGTTTTGCCTGAATTGCCTGGTGCATTGACGCTGGTTGGCACAGTGGCCCCGCAAGGAGATGGCGGTGACGTTGATGTAACCCTGACAGGCCCCGCTGGCCTGAAGGCAGCGGCAAAAGGGTTTGCCAGCGCGGGGCAAGGGAACAATCTGCGCCTAAGTGGCTCCGCGGAGGCGCGGCTGATCAACCGCTTTATTGCGCCGCGCAGTATCGCGGGGGCAGCGCGCTTTGATCTGGTGCTGCGCGGCGCGCCTGCGTTGCGCAACCTGTCTGGCAGCGCAACCTTGGAAAACGGGCGGCTTGCCGACCCAAGTCTGCCGTTCTCGCTGGGCAAGATGAACCTACAGGCCGATCTTTCTGGCGGCCAGATGACACTTGCAGGGTCGGCCAATGCAACAACGGGGGGAAGTATTGATCTTGAGGGCAGCATCACGCCAAATGCACCCTATACTGCGGAACTGACAATTGCATTGAACGATCTGCGCCTGCGCGACCCAGAACTTTATGATACATCAGCGGCGGGCAACCTGCGCCTGACTGGGCCTTTGA
>CAMAWZ010000078.1 GCA_945861995.1 Pseudorhodobacter antarcticus | reverse complement strand
TTCCCGCACAAGTTCTTGCAAAATAACCTAAATTGCGGTATATAATCGACATAATGCCGCAGTTTAGCCACGGCTAGGCCAAACCTGCGCGGAACACTACCAATGCGGCCAAGACCGCAGGCAAAAATGGAGACGATGATGGCAGGCCCAATTCAACAGCAAGGCGGAACGACGCCGCAACCACAGCAGCAGCAGGGACAAATTCCAGCCCCCAGCGCGCCGCCCATTCGTGACTGGGCGTCCATCTAGAACGTGAACACCCCGATATCCTCGCTTCCCAATCTTGGCCCCGCAACCGACGCAGATTGTGCGCGCGCGGGTATTCATTCGGCCGAAGCCTTGCGCGCGCTGGGTGCAGATGCCGCTTATGCGATGCTGATCGCCGCAGGCACGCGCCCACATTTCATTGGCTACTATGTATTGCATATGGCGCTGCAAGGCCGCCCGTGGAACGATTGCAAGGGCGCCGAAAAGGCCACCTTGCGCAAAAGCTTCGACGCACTCAAATCCGCGCATCAGGGGTCTGATGCCAAAGGCCGCGCCGATCTAGAGGCCGCTTTGCAGTTTTTCGGCGTGGTCGAAAAGAAACGCCCATAGCTGCTCTTTAAGCATATTTCCCAATACGAAATGCGATGACCCTATCCGTTATTGCAAACTGCTCAGCGCCAATATCGCCATAATATATGCAATCTCGGCGCTCGATAACCAATTAACCTAGTTTTATAGCCCATCATAGTCTTTGACTACAGTTAAGGCCCACGCGACCAATGTTCTTGGTAAATGGGGCGCTGTGTATGTCAGATATTAAGATTTCGTCAACTTATATTAACAACACGTCAACAGAAGTGACCGAAAGCTTCTTTGGTACAGTCGTTAAGTCTGGCAAGAAAGATGAGGGTGTGTACAGCACCTTTTCAACAAACAATGCTATATTTCTAGAAGGTGTCACTAATACCACCCTTGCGCTTGATGCGCTGAATATTGGCTCGATCCGCTATCCAGGCGGGTCAGAATCGCGCATATTTGATCTAAGTGATCCGAATGATATTGCAGGTCTGCACCGCGCAATTGATTACTGCGCGGCCAATAACCTTGCATTGAATTTCACGCTGCATGATACAAAATATTTCAAAAATGTTGCAACACAAGAGGTCTATTTAACAAACCTTGAACGCGCCGAGCTGTCTAATTTTATAACCGAAGACCTTATCGGCTATGCCAACGACAAGCAGGTTAAAATTGAATCCATTCATTTAGGAAACGAATTTCAAAACCGCGTTGAAGAATACGGGTGGCCTGCGTGGGTAGGTTATGCAAAGGTTTCATCGGTTCTGCTGAACGAACTTGATCAAATATTAGACAACATCCAAGAAAAGCCCTATGGCGAACCTGATCTTGTTATTCAACCAAACAACTGGCTTTCACCGCAAAATCACGATGCGTTTGTAGAAATACTCGTCTCGTCCATAGGCAAGGACGGGGCTTCTGCGGCAAGCAAACTGGACGGGATTGACATTCACGGTGCTGGCACGGGCAGCCCCACCACAACCAATACGTTAGAATTGACTTGGGAAGATTACTTTGGTATTGGCGATTCGCTGCCGTATGAAAGAAACCTTAAAAGGATGGTAGAAGATTGGCACAGCGATGACCGATTTTCCGATTTATCCTTCCGTAACGATGCTTGGGCCTATGCGACATCTCCAAAACTATCTGACGCTGCGCTTGGTATGTTGCAACTGCATACGGCATCCGAACTTGGGCTGACATCCGTGACAAGTTACGTCGCCTATAATATCGATGATTCCGCGCTTGTGCGGCGCATTGCAGATCAATCCAGTACTGACGTAAAATTAACAGCGGGTGGCGCGCTGTTTGCAATGATGAGCGACGCGTTAAAGGGCACCGAAGCCAGCACTTTTCAATCTGAATTAGCCCCAGCACAAGAAGCAAAGCTTTCTGTGATAACGCGCGCTTTTGAAGGGGATCAAAAGACAGTGCTATATTTGGTAAACCGCACGGATCAAATCATAAATATCGACATGAATGCGGCAGATATGCTTGCATCAGATGAAACCTATGTGGGCGGCGTTTCCAGTGTATCGGTCAACATTCTTGGGTCAAGCAATCCAACGGGGGGAAACGGCACGCCAACGAATACAATCTTCGCCCTTACACCGCAGCAATTGATCGACGGCAGCGATGATTTTACTTTGAACAAATTTGAAATTGCGCAAGTTACCCTGCTGGCCAATGGCGCGTTTGGCACAGATAAATCCGAAAGAATGACGGCGCTGCAAACTGGGGCGGTTCTGCATGGACTGGACGGCAACGATTCCCTAACTGGCAGCGGTTTTGCAGATACTTTGGTCGGCGGCGCGGGAAATGATATGCTGCTTGGTGCAAATGGAAACGATTTTCTTTATGGCGGAAATGGCGCTGATCAATTGTTTGGTGGCGCTGGCGTGGATACGGCCAGCTACGCCTATTCAAGCAGCGCGTTGCGCATTCACCTTGGCCTGCCTTCCCAAAGCACTTGTGACGCGGCAGGGGATGTGTACAAAGGAATTGAACATATCGAAGGCAGCAGATTTAACGATACGATCACGGGTGATAGCAAAGCCAATATAATTTTTGGTGGCGCGGGCGATGATGTTTTTTATCTCTCGGCTGGTGCGGATACTTTATTCGGCGGAAGCGGGTCCAACGACAGCCTGTATTTGGGGCGGTCATCAGGGAAGGTTTCGCTTTTTCAGGGCGCCGGCAATGGCAGAATTGTTCTGGACGGGATCGAAAACCTATATGGAAGTATGCGCAACGACAATCTGACAGGAAATTTTGCAAACAATATCCTCGAAGGGCACGGCGGCGATGACGTGTTGTCGGGTTTTGGCGGAGATGATCATTTGATGGGAAGTGCGGGGCGCGACAAACTGTTCGGTGGCCGGGGGGATGATCGTTTGGTCGGCGGCGCGGGTGCCGATACCATGTCGGGCGGGTTGGGCCGAGATCAGTATGTCTACAATTCTGTAAATGAAGGCGGCGATACGATTACGGATTTTCAGACCGATCCAGATACGGCTGACCTGATCTATGTCCGTGGCGCGCAGTTTGGCAATTTAGATATCGGCCAATTAAATGCCGACCAATTTGTTTCACACAAAAGCAGCAGCGCCGCAACAGACGCTGGCGACCGCTTTATATATCGCGAAAGCGATTCGACCCTGTGGTTCGATATGGATGGAACAGGCGCGCTGCCAGCACATCTTTTGGCGCAACTTGATGACAGCGACGATGCGCAAAATGCAGAGACCGCTTTCGCGGCCTCTAACATTTGGATATTTTAAGGTTAGCCGACCAGTTCAAGACCCGCGAAGAAGAACGCGATCTCGCGCGCGGCAGCCGCTTCGCTGTCAGAACCGTGGGCCGAGTTTTCGCCTTTGGACAGCGCAAATTCTTTGCGGATCGTGCCAGGGGCTGCGGCGGCTGGATCAGTTGCACCCATCACTTCGCGGTTTTTGGCAATGGCGCCCTCGCCTTCCAAAACCTGAACAACCACAGGCTCGGATGCCATAAAATCACACAGTTCGCCATAAAAGCCGCGTTCGGAATGTTCTGCATAGAACTGGCCAGCTTGCGCCTTGGTCAAGTGAATGCGCTTAGAGGCAACCACGCGCAGACCAGCGTCTTCGAACATGGCCACGATTTTGCCCGTCAAATTGCGCTTGGTGGCATCGGGTTTGATGATGGATAGGGTGCGTTCAATGGCCATCTGGCTCTCCATAAAGTTAGGGCTTTTGCCCGAAATCTGATGCGCGGCGCTTAGCACGCGGCAAAGCGGTTGAAAAGCCGCTAAGTGGTTGACGGCGCGCGCGGCATGGGGCATCCCCCGCATCATGTTAAAAATCGAAGATATCACCTATAACGTCGAAGGCCGCCCCCTGTTTGAAGGGGCGTCCGCCACCATTCCGACAGGGCATAAAGTTGGGCTTGTGGGCCGAAATGGTGCAGGCAAAACCACCCTTTTTAAGCTGATTAAAAGGGAATTGGCGTTAGAGGGCGGCGAAATTTCTATGCCGAACCGCGCCCGCATTGGCGGCGTGGCGCAAGAAGTGCCCTCATCCAGCACATCCCTTCTGGACACAGTTCTAGCCGCAGATACCGAACGCGCCGCCCTGTTGGCCGAGGCGGAGGTTGCGACCGACCCGCACCGCATTGCCGAAGTGCAGGCGCGGCTGGCCGATATTGATGCGTGGTCAGCCGAGGGGCGTGCAGCGGCCATCCTTAAAGGATTGGGCTTTGATGCAGCGGCCCAGCTTAAACCATGCAGCGATTTTTCGGGCGGCTGGCGGATGCGCGTGGCGCTGGCAGGCGTGCTGTTTGCCCAGCCTGATTACCTTTTGCTGGACGAGCCGACCAACTATCTGGATTTGGAAGGCGCGCTGTGGCTGGAAAGCTATCTGCAAAAATACCCCCACACTGTGCTGATCATCAGCCACGATCGCGGGCTTTTGAACCGCGCGGTGTCGGGCATTTTGCACCTTGATAATCGCCAACTGACCTATTGGTCTGGCCCCTATGACCAATTTGCGCGCCAATTTGCCGAACGCCGCGCCGTGCAGGCCAACGAGGCCAAAAAGCAAGAGGCGCGGCGCGCGCATCTGCAATCCTATGTTGATCGGTTCAAGGCAAAAGCATCCAAGGCCGTGCAGGCGCAAAGCCGCGTCAAAATGCTGGAAAAGATGGATATCATCACCGCGCCTGAAGACGCGAAGAAGGTAGTGTTCACCTTTCCAGAACCAGAAGAGTTGTCCCCGCCGATTATTTCTATGGAAGGCGTGTCGGTTGGTTACGATGGGCGGGCTGTGCTGAAAAATCTGTCTTTGCGCATTGATCAAGACGACCGCATCGCGCTACTCGGCCGCAATGGCGAGGGCAAATCTACTTTGTCCAAACTGCTGGCGGGCAAATTGCCAACGATGGCAGGCAAAATGGTGCGATCCAGCAAGCTGCGCATCGGCTATTTCGCCCAGCATCAGGTGGACGAGTTGTTCATTGACGAGACCCCGCTGCAGCACATCATGCGCCTGCGCCCTGGCGAAGGGCAGCCCAAATTGCGCGCGCGGCTGGCTACGTTTGGCCTTGGCGCGGATCAGGCCGAAACAGTTGTCGGGCGGCTTTCGGGTGGGCAAAAAGCACGGCTATCGCTGCTGCTGGCCACCATCGACGCGCCGCATTTGTTGATTTTGGACGAACCCACCAACCACCTTGACATCGAATCGCGCGAAGCGCTGGTTAACGCGCTGACCGAATATTCGGGCGCTGTGATTTTGGTCAGCCATGATATGCACCTGTTGTCCTTGGTTGCTGATCGCCTTTGGCTGGTAAAGTGCGGGGCCGTAGCGCCCTATACCGAAGACCTAGAGGCCTATCGCCGCCAATTGCTTGCGGGGGATGAAAGCACAAAACCCGCCAAACCCGCCATCGAAAAGCCGAAAAAAGCCAGCGCAGATGATGTCAAACGCCTTCGCGCAGATGTGAAGGTCTGCGAAGAACGCCTAACAAAACTGGGCGATATGCAAAGCAAACTGGCCACAAAGCTGGCCGACCCTGCCCTGTATGAAGACGGGCGTTCGGGCGAGTTGGAAACGTGGAATAAGAAATATGGCGAGGTGATGGAGGCCCTAGACCGCGCCGAAGCGCTGTGGCTGGCCGCATCAGAAAAGCTAGAGGCCGCGGCGGGATAGCGGTGCTAAAGGGGGCTTTGCCCCCAACCTTGCGAAGGCACTTCGCAAGGCTTCGCTGCGCTCACCCCCAAGGATATTGTCAGAGTTAGGAAGTGGGCAGACTGTTTGCATATGTGGCATAAATGGCGCTGCGCACTATATTGCAAAAAGATGGCGGCCGCTGCGGAGGGTTTGAATGAACGTCGATAATTTCGCATCGGTTTTGTATCTGGCGCTGCTGCTGGCGGCCTTGGGCGGTTGGGCGCTGGTGGAATACCGCGCGCGCATGGGCGAGATGTTTCGCGTGGCCGCAGCATGGGGGCTGATCTTTTTGGCCGTGGCGGCGGGCTACGGCATTTGGGGCGATTTGCGCCGCGATATTTTGCCCCAGCAATCCGCGCAGGCGGGCAGCGTGCTGATCCCGCGCGCGCAAGACGGGCATTATTATGTTGGGTTGAACATCAACGGCGCGGACATCACCCTGATGGCCGATACGGGGGCCAGCGGCCTTGTTTTCAGCAAAGCAGATGCGCAATCGTTGGGGATTGATCTGGCCAGCCTGCGCTATTTGGGCACCGCGATGACCGCCAACGGCGAAGTGCGCACCGCGCGTGTGACGCTGGATCGCATCACCCTTGGCCCGTTTTCCGATACGAACGTCACCGCCTTTGTCAATGAAGGCGAGATGGACGGATCGCTTTTGGGCATGGAATATCTGGGGCGCTTTAATATATCGCTGGTCGATGACCAGATGGAGTTGACGCGTTAAATCAAGGCCTTGCAGGCGCGTTCGCGGCCGTTTTCAGCGCCCATTTGCCGCTTTCTTCGCTGTGATATTGGGCGTGCAAGCCCGCTGCCGAAACCGTTTTCCACAGCGTTCGCGCGGCAGCCACCTGCCCGTCATCGCTGGCATCAAACAGCACCCAAACCCGCTGCATTGCCGCAGCCTCGGCCATATCTAGCTGCGTCGATCCGATTAGGGCCAGCGCATCAAACCCTTGACTGGGGCGATTTCCAAGCAAAATTGGCTGGTCGTCATCTTGCGCTCCGCCCGCAATCCCATGAGGAAGAAAGCTTGACGCCTCACCTTCCCACAGTTTTGCGTCCAAGTCCCTCAGAACTGTTTCATCCCCGCGCAGCAGAACGCGCCACCCCGCCTGCAACGCGCGCGGCAAAATGGCCTGCAACGTGCTGGCGGCAGCAGATCGGGTGAGGTGAAAAAATACCACCACGCCCCCCCCATTGGCGGCATTCGCGTTCATTTCGCTTCAAACTTATCCCGAATAAGCCTGTTTAGCGCAGCTACACCCCAACCAGTTGCGCCTTTGGGGGCAAGCGGGCTGTCAGATTTAAGGCTGGCCACCCCTGCAATATCCAAATGGCACCATGGCATATCATCGCGCACAAAGCGGCGCAGGAACTGCGCTGCGGTGATCGAACCACCATCGCGCCCGCAAGAATTCACCATATCCGCCACGCGGGATTTCAGTTTATCATCATAGGCTTGGCCCATCGGCATACGCCAAGCGCCTTCGCCCTCGGCTGCGGCGGCCTTTAGAAAATCGCCTGCAAGCGCGTCATTGTTGGAAAAAACCCCTGCATTTTCATGGCCTAAGGCCACAATGATTGCCCCTGTTAGGGTGGCCAAATTGATCATCGCACTGGGTTTGAAACGGTCTTGCGCGTACCACAGCACATCCGCCAGCACCAAACGCCCTTCAGCATCGGTGTTGATCACCTCGATCGTGTCGCCTTTCATAGAACGCACCACATCCCCAGGGCGCTGCGCGCGTCCATCGGGCATATTTTCAACAATCCCGACAAGCCCAACAACATTGGCGCGGGCCTTACGCAAGGCAAGCGTGCGCATCACGCCCGCAACCACGCCCGCGCCGCCCATATCCATGGTCATATCTTCCATCCCGCCCGCAGGTTTGATGGAAATACCGCCCGTATCAAACACAACGCCCTTACCGACCAGGGCAAAGGGCGCTTCATCGCCGCCGCCGCGCCATTGCATGACAACCACTTTGCTGGGGCTTTCCGACCCCTGCCCCACGCCCAAAAGCGCGTTCATGCCCAGTTTTTCAAGCTGCTCTTCTTCCAAAATCTCAACATCCAGCCCAATTTCCTGCATCGCGGCAAGGCGGGCGGCAAAATCATAGGTGGTCAGAATATTGGCAGGCTCGTTCACCAAATCACGGGTGAAGAGAACGCCCTCGGCCAGTGCAGCATTGGCGCGGGCCAGTTTTGCCTGCCCTTCAGGGTTGGCAACCGCCATCGTCACTGCGCCATATTGCGCGGCGGGGCTGGTTTTATGGGCCGAAAAATCATAGGCGCGCAGGGCAATTCCCAGCGCCACCTCGCTGGCAGCGGGATGGTTTTCGGCCAAGACCAACGCGCCTTTTGCCCCCAAAGCGCGGCCAATCGCACCGCCCGCGCGCCGCGCCTCAATCGCGCCAGCCTTTTTTGGCAAGCGGATCACGTGCAGCGCATCGGCCGCCAGCCCCGCAGGATAGGCCAAATCAATGCCATCGCCTGCCTTAAGCCGCGCAAAAGCGTCGGACGCCAGCGCCCGCGCCAGCGCGCCGCGCGTGGCCTTATTCAGCGCCTTTGCGGCAGGCGTATTGGGTGCATCGCCGTCGCACAGCAGGGCAATGCGCCCCGCTACCTTGATCAGGTTTGGCAAATCGGGACTTTGAAACGCAATCATCACGGGTTGGGCCATCACATTCTCCTCACGACGCGCCAATTGCGCAGAATTTCGTCCCAAGCTAACCTTGGCGCGCAGAATATGCCAGATAGCAGTTTTCCCTTGCGCACGAATGGGATAGTGTTGTGCAAAACCGTCCAAGTGAAAGAACGGCCTTGCAGAACCCCATGTCACGGATAGACCGTTATATTTTCTGGCAACTGCTTGGGTTTTTTGGATTTTTTTCCATTATCTTAATCGCGGTCTATTGGGTAAATCGCGCCGTTGGTCTGCTGGAAACACTGCTGGGCGATGGGCAGACTTTGGGCGTTTTTGTGCAAATGTCCTTATTGACCATTCCGAGTGTGGTTGAATTGATCGTTCCGATGGCAGCATTTGGCGCGGCAGCCTTTACCGCCAATAAACTGGCAGGGGACAGCGAACTTGTCATTCTACAAGCCACGGGGTTTTCTTATTGGCGCATCATGCGCTCAGTTATGTATTTTGGGGCTGTGGTGGCCATTTTTACCGCACTTGTGACCAATTACCTGATACCACAGGCAGCAACCCAACTGCGCGAATTGAATACAGAAATCTCGAAAAACACCACGGCGAAATATTTAAAAGAGGGGCAATTTCATACGCCCAGTGACGGGATCGTGCTGTATTTTCGCGATATCACCGATAACGGCGAGCTTTTGGACATCTTCATCGCCGATTCCCGAAACCTTAGTTTTCAACAGATCTATACTGCACAGCGCGCCTTTGTGCTGAATGATGACGGCATCCCAAAGCTGCTATTGCTGGACGGCATGTTGCAACGCAGCGTGTTGGCAGATCAAACTCTATCGACCAGCCGTTTTTCTGATTTTACCATTTCCCTCGAGTCGTTGATGGAAAACGAAAGAAAGGTCAAACTAGGCT